>CAZYWR010000921.1:0-2106 GCA_964651185.1 uncultured Polyangiales bacterium | reverse complement strand
GGCGTATGTGATCGAGGGCGCCGACGCCGTAGCCGCCGATCGGGAACCAGCCGAGCCGGAAGGCGAAGTAGTCGAGCAGCCAGAGCCCGGTCACGAACGAGGGCAGGCTCATCCCGACGAAGCTGAGCGCCATCACCGCGCTGTCGAACCAGCTCTTGCGGTAGAGCGCGGCGAGCACACCCACGCCTAGCCCGAGCGACAACTCGAAGATCAGCGCCAAGGCGCCGAGCAGCAAAGTGCGCGGAAGGCGCCGCCCGATCAGCTCCGCGACCGGCTGCTCGTCCTGAAACGACGTGCCGAGCTCGAGCGTGACCAGCTCGCCGAGATACTGCAGGTAGCGGCTCGCGAGCGGCCGATCGAGCGCGTGCCTCTTACGAAAGCCCTCGAGCTGCTCGTGGCTCGCCTTCTCGCCGAGCGCCGCCCGCGCCGGGTCTCCCACGACATTGACCAGCAGGAACACGCCCGTCATCACGACCCACAGCACGACCACCGCCCCGGCGAGTCTGCGCAGCAAGAAGCCGATCACGGCATGGCCCCCACGAATCCGAGCGGCAGCAGCGCCGCCAGACGCGCCGTCGCCGCCCCTCGCAGGAGCGTCGCGACGCGCTTGCGCGGCAGATCGAGCCACACGTCGTTCACTTTGATCCAGTGGATCGGGTGCGGCGCGTAGCCGCGCACGTAGGGCTGCCAGGCTTGCGGCACCTGCTGGTTGCACAAGATCGCCCAGGGCGCCTGATCGGCCACGAAGTCATTGGCTTCGCGGTACATGGCTGCGCGCCGCTGCGGGTCGCGTTCGACCAGCGCTCGCTCGAGCAGCGCGTCGAGCCCGGGATCGGCGAAGAACGAACGATTCATGGACTCTTGCTGGGCAAGGCTCGCGCTGCTGACGAGGTTCAGCACGTTGGAGGCGTCCGGAAAATCGAGCACCCAGCCGCCCACCAACATCTGCGCGGTCTTGGGCTTGCCCGTCTCCTCGAGGTACACCGGAAAGCTCACCGGCTTGAGCAGGAGCTCGACGCCAATCTTCGCGAGGTCCGCTTGGGCGAGCTCTCCGTAGATGCGGCCGGTCGGCGAATCGCTCACCCATAGCGTGACTGGGTCCGGCAGCCCGTGCGGAAAGCCGGCCAGCCGCATCTCCTCGCGCGCCTTGGCCAAGTCGAAATGCTGCAGATGCGGAAGCTTGGGATCGTAGCCGGCCACTTTCGGCGGCACGATCTGCCCCGCCGGACGGATGAAGCCGTTGCGCGCGCGCGACCAGCGCTCGCGATCGATCGCTGCGGCCACCGCGCGCCGCACGTGCACGTTGTCGAAGGGCGCGAGCCCTACGTTCATGAACAGAGCGTACACGTCCGCCTGGGGCGAGAGCGCGGAGTAAGCGCGCCAGGGCGCGCTCTTCACCAGCATGGCGTCGGCAGGTGTCATGCGCGGCGCGAGGTCGTCCTCGCCGGTACGAAAGCGCATGAACGCCGTATCGCGCTTCACGGCCTCCTCGAACACCACCCGCTCCAGGTAAGGACGCCCGGGGACGCGGTATTGGCGATGGCGCTCCAGCACCAGCCGTACGCCCGGGTCCCAGCTCACGAGCCGAAAGGGTCCGGTGCCGATCGGACGCCGGCGCATATCGCGCCCTCGCTCGACCTCTTCGCGCGGCACGGGCGCGGCGAAGCGCATGGCGAGCGTATAGACGAAGCTCTGGTCGGGCCGCTCGAGCGCGATGCGAACAGTGTGTTCGTCGAGCGCGCGCAGGCCGCGCAGGTGCGGGGTGCGCTTCGCCTGAAAATCCGCGAAACCCTCGATGGCACGGTAGTACGGTGCGCCCGGCGAGTGCAGATCGGGCTGCAGCATGCGCTCGAGCGACCAGACCACGTCCTCGGCGTTCAGCGCTCGCCCGTTGTGGAAGCGCACGCCGCGGCGGATCGGGATGGTGAAGGTCCGGCCATCCTCGGAGATCTCAGGCAACGCCGCGGCGATGCTCGGGACCAGCTTCAAGTCGTGATCGTAATCGTACAGGCTGTCGAACAGCATCGTGATGATCACGCCCGAGAGCTGATCGAACGCGACGTGAGGGTCGAGCATGCGCACGCGCGCCTCCTCCCACCGCAACAG
>CAZYWR010000920.1:0-5421 GCA_964651185.1 uncultured Polyangiales bacterium | reverse complement strand
ATCTACACAAAGGTACACAAACGACCGCGGAGTCGCTGCTGGACGGACTCGTCGGGCTGCGTAGATAATGCGTCATGTTTAGAGTTCACCTTGGCTTGGCTCGCGCCATAGCGGGCATTGCACTCCTCGGATCGCTGCCGGCTTGCGGCGGCAGCACCACCCAAAACGACTGCGCTTCGTCGGACGGTTGCGACGATTCGACCGCTCCCGCCGACGATAGCGATGAAAAGTCTTCGAAGGACGCCGGAAGCGCGGACGCGACGACGCCGAAGAAGGACGCCGGCACCTCGGCGCCGCTCGACAGCGGGACCAAAGCTATCGATGCGAGCAGCGCGAGTAAGAAGCTGCCGTGCGACGTGCA
This sequence comes from uncultured Polyangiales bacterium, assembly GCA_964651185.1. Lineage (GTDB taxonomy): Bacteria > Myxococcota_A > Polyangia > Polyangiales > DASUME01 > DASUME01. The sequence continues at coordinate 5,060 of CAZYWR010000920.1, read as the reverse complement.
GGCGCTGATCGATTCGCACTGCAGCGCTTGTCACGGAGCGACGCCCGCGGGCGGCGCGCCGATGTCGCTGGTCACGTGGTCTGACTTTCAGGCCACCGCGCAAGACAAGAAGAGCAAGGTTTATCAGGCGATCAAGGAGCGCGTGAACGAGAGCGATCCGACCAAGCGCATGCCGCCCGCGAGCATCACGCAGTTCACGGATGACGAGCTGGCGACGCTCAATGCTTGGCTCGACCAGAGCGCGCCTGCGGGCACCGACACGTGCACGAGTACGGCCGCCGCCGACGCCGGAACGGGCCTGCCCGATCCCGACACGGATCCGAGCCTCGAGTGCTACAAGCTGACCGCGCACAACGGCGACTTCAAGACGCCGTTCAAGGTCGGCACGGCCGTCGACTCCTACTTCAACTTCACCTTTGCCGCGCCCTGGAAAGGAACCGCCTACGCGGTCGCGTTCAAGCCGGTGATCGGCAACATGGCGGCCATCCACCACTGGCTGCTCTTCCAGGATGACAGCAAGGGCACGCCGGGCGGCGCGGTGCCGTCGATCGGTGCGCATCCCGGCGGCCAGCTGCTCAGCGGTTGGGCGCCCGGCGGAGAGGACATCGACCTCCGCGGCCGTGCGCCCGGCGGCGTGGGTGTCGAGCTCTCCGACAGCGTGACCTACACGATCGAGTTCCACTACAACAGCAGCGACCCGAACGCGAGCGACGCCTCGGGCGTCGAGATTTGCACGGCGAAAGATAAGCCTGCGAACATCGCCGGGCTCTCCTGGCTCGGCTACGACCAGCTGCTCGTGCCGTCGACGACCTGGACCGGCACCTGCGACCCGGCGAACCCCGGTACGGCGCACATCTTGGTGGTCGTGCCGCACATGCACCTGACCGGCCGCCATATGACCTCGATCATCAACCGCGCCGACGGCAGCCAAGACACGCTGCAAGACGCTGATTTCGACTTCAACTACCAGCGCCTCTACAACAAAGACGTCACCATCAACCCGGGCGACACCATCACGACGACGTGCACGTTCTCGCAGCCCATGAGCTTCGGGGAAAGCACGATGGACGAGATGTGTTACCTGTTTACCTACGCCTATCCGAAGGGCGTGCTGACGGACAACGGCGCGTGGGGAGCTACCGCGCACGGCAACAGCTCCTGCCTCGGCGAGTAGTCGAGCTCGCGCCTTGCATCGAGCGCTTCGGCAGTCGAGCGCCCGAGCTCGACTGCCGCGCTCGTGACGGCGTTTTAAGATCAGTAGCCGCTCAAGCTCGCGAAGCGATCGCGGTGATAGGCGGCGTCGCCGAAGGCCATCTCGCAGGCGCGCGCGCGCTTGAGGAAGAAGCCGATGTCGTGCTCGTCGGTCATGCCGATGCCGCCGTGCATCTGCACTGCTTCATTCGTGATCTGGCAGTATGCGTCGGACAGCCGCGCCTTCGCCAAGGAAACGAGCAGGGGCGCTTCGGGGCTCTCGGCGTCGAGCGCGCGCGCAGCCGCCATCACCGCAGTCCGCGAGAGCTCGAGCTCGATAAAGAGGCGCGCGGCGCGGTGCTTGAGCGCCTGAAAGCTGCCGATCGGCACGCCGAACTGGCGCCGCTCGCGCAAGTACGTACGCGTGCGCTCGAACGCCTCGAGCATGCCGCCGAGCATCTCGCCGCACAGCGCCACGGTCGCCTCGTCGAGGACGCGGCTGAGCACCGCGTGGCCCTCGCCTTCCCGGCCTAGCAGATCGGCATCGCGCAGCTCGACGCCTTCGAAGCTGACCAGGGCGACGTTGAGTGAGTCGACGCGCTGCTGGCGTTCGCCGCGCACCCCGCGCGCCGACGCGGGCACCAGGAACAAGCTGATGCCCTCGCGCGACCCGTCTTCACCGCCGCTGCGCGCTGCGACGACGTAGGCGTCTGCTAGGTGCCCGCCCCATACTTGCGCGGCCTGGCCGGTCAGCTTGTAGGCACCCGCGCCGCTGCGCTCGGCGCGCACGGGTGCGCGCGTGAGATCGAAGCGGCCGCGCGATCGTGCGTACGCGAGCCCGAGCACCTTTTCTCCGGCGAGCAGGCCGGGCAGCCAGGCGCCCCGCTGCGCGCTGCTCGCCGCGAGCGCGAGCGCACGACCGGCGAGCACGACCGAGGGGATGAGCGGCTCGGGGGCGAGTCCGCGGCCGAGCGCTTCGGTCACCAAGACGAGCTCGGCGAGCCCCATACCGAGCCCGCCATCGGCTTCGGAGAACGGGATCGCGGTCCAGCCGAGCTCGGCCATCTTGCGATAAGCCTCGAGTGAGTAGCCGCGCTCGTCGCTGGTGTCGCGCAGCTTGCGCAGCCGGGTCACGGGCGCATTCGCGGCGACGAAGTCTTGCGCCGTACGCGCGAGCAGGGTTTGGTCTTCGGTCAAAGCGAGCTGCATAACGGTCGTCACCTTTAGTCCGGAAGATCGAGCGCGTGCTTGGCGATGATGTTGAGCTGGATCTCGCTGGTGCCGCCCTCGATGGTGTTGCCCCGCGAGCGCAGCCAATCGCGGGTCTGCGCGAGCTCGCGCTCGTCGAAGCCCTTGCCTTCCCAGCCGAGACACTCGGGCCCGCGGATCGACAGCATCAGCTCCTGGCGGCGCTGGTTGAGCTCGGTGCCGTAGATCTTGAAGATGGACGACTCGGCGCCCGGCCGGTGGCCCGCCTTCACGTTGTCTGCGCTGCGCTGCATGGTGAGCGCGAAGGCGCGCTCGTCCATGATCACTTGCGTGATGCGGTCACGCAGCAGCGGATCGGCGACGCGCCCGTCGTGCACGCCGACGTACTCGCGCGCCAGCTCGACCAACGGACTCTCCGCGCGCGTCTTGGCGCGCGCCGCGAGCTGCGCGCCGAACACGTCGCCGATCATGTTGCGCTCGTGCCCGAGCAGCGCCTTGGCGACCGTCCAGCCCTTGCCGACGCCGTAGATCACGTCTTTTTTGTGGGCGCGCGCGTTCGTGAAGAAGGTCTCGCAGAAAGGCGAGGAGCCGCTGATCAGCTTGATCGGCCGCACTTCCACGCCGGGCTGCGCCATGTCGAACAGCAAGAAGGTGATGCCCTCTTGCTTCTTACCGCCGGCGTCGGTGCGCACCAGCGCGAACATCCAATCGGCCTTGTCGCCGTAGCTCGTCCAGACCTTCTGCCCGTTGAGGATGAACTCATCGCCTTCGCTCCGCGCCGAGGTGGAGAGCGAGGCGAGGTCGCTGCCGGCGTTGGGCTCGGAGTAGCCTTGCGCCCAGCGGATCTCGCCGCGCACGATCTTGGGGAGGTGCTCCTGCTTCTGCGCGTCGCTGCCGAATTGCAGCAAGGTCGGCCCGATCATGGTCAACCCGAAGCCGACCAGCGGAGGCGGAAGGCGCAAGCGCTTGAGCTCGTCCTGCAACACCTTCGCTTCGCGCTTGCTGAGGCCGCCGCCGCCGTACTCTTTGGGCCAGGTGGGAGCCGTCAGGCCGCGCGCGGCGAACAGCTCGCAGTAGCGCGTACAATTGGGGTGCGGCAGCTCGGGCTTGCGCCCGCCCCAGTATTCGGCGGTCAGTGGCGGCAATTCGCCGAGCGCTTGGGGTAGCTCCCGCTCCAGGAACTCGCTCAGCTCGCGTCGAAAGCTCTCGCTGTCTGAATCACGCGCGCTCGCGCGCGCTTGGACGTCGCTCATGATCCCTTCTCCGTGCGCGGGCGCGCCTGAAAGCAAGTGCGCTCATCGCACATCGAAGGGGAGATTGCCAGCGCCGTCGATGCGCGCTGCCGCGCGCGCAGCAGCGCGTTTCGGGGCGCGCGGCCGAGGCGCCCGATGTGCTGTGCGCCCGCGCGCGCCCGGCGTACGCGCCACGCTGGTCAAGCGTTCAACCCGTCGATCGTACTTGCGCTTCGCCCGCGCTGCTCGCGTTTACCTCCTCGACGACGCCACGCAGGCAGCCCCAAGGAGAACCCATGCGTCCCGCTCCGTCCAAGTCTCTGCTTCTGTGCAGCGCCCTCGCGATGAACGCGTTCACGCTCTCCGTGCGTGCGGACGACGTGGTCGTGCAGCAACCGCCGGCCGAGGCCGCATCTCCGGCCCCCGCACCGGCGACACCAGCCACGACGACCACGACCACGCAGTCGACGACGCAGCCGACGACGGCGGCACAGCCCGTCGCGCAGCAGGCGCCGAGCCGTCCGGTGGTGCAGCAGACCAACGTCAACACCGAAGACCAGTACCGGCCGTCGCCTTTCATGCACGGTTTTCAAGGCCTGATCGCAGGCACCTTGGTCGGCGGCAGCGCAGGCTATTTGATCGGGCGGCGCGATGGCTGGAAGAGCAGCGACTGGCGCGCGGTCGGACTCGGCTTCGGGATCGGTGCGCTGGCCGGCGCGGGGCTCGGGCTATCGGTGGGCTTCGCCGATAGTCCTGGTACGCCTGGCGCACGCTACATCACACGCGACATGCTCGGCGGCTCGTTCTTCGGCGGCTTGGTCGGCGTGATCGGCGGCGGCATCGCCGCGGGCGTGAAGCACAAGCCCGAGCGTGCCCTGTTCGGCACCACGATCGGCGTGATCGCGGGCGCGGGGCTCGGCATCATCACCGGCATCGTGGAAGGCCAGACGCGCGAAAAGAGCACCAAGGTGACCACCACGAGTCGCCTGCGCATCCAGCCCGACCTCATGATGACGCGGGCCGTCAACGGCTCGAACACCTTCGCGCCCGGCATCTCAGGTCGCTTTTAGACTCGTTGCGAGAAACGCGGGCCTCGGTGCGCGCGCTCGCGGTTTGGACAGCTCCCACTCGCGCCCAACCCTGTCGCGCGGCCAAGCCAGGCGCGTCGCTTCTTCCCGCTCTGCGCGCTAGCCGGCGTCCGGCTTGACCGGCGGACGATCGGACTCGGCGGCTCGCGTGAGCTCCTCCATCGTGAACGGGCAGGTGGGATGACTCGCGCATTGCTCGCGCACGAAGCGCTCGATCGTAGCGCGCTGCGCGTCTTGATCGCTGCTGAGCGGCGCAGCTTCCCAGTACCGGAGCGTCTCCTTCTTGCGCCGTTCGCACGAGGTCATCGGATCGGTCCAGAGCCGGGCGAGCGCGCGTTCG
>CAZYWR010000919.1:0-6646 GCA_964651185.1 uncultured Polyangiales bacterium | reverse complement strand
GATCCTGCTGTCGCTGTCGACCGCATGCCCACCGGGCACGCTCTCTCGACAGGATACCCTCTCGCGCTGCGCGCTCGCGCGCGCTTGCGTGTCACTCCGATTCAGTTTTCAAAGGTCGAGACTACGAGGCTCGTACCGCTGTGCGGCGGCCCTCTCACCTCGAAGGCGTCGCATTTTAGTGGCGCCCTCAACCGCGTCAAGGCCTTTTTGGCCGTTGTGTGTCCGCAGCTTTTCGTTTCGAAGGCGTTCACCTTCGTGCCCGCGCCCGCAGCATCAAGCTGGAGCACGGCGGCGGCGGACCACCGTTCCTTCGCGTTTTTCAGGCAAAAGAGCGATTAGAGACGCGCGCACTGACCCGCCTATTGGGACAGCAGGCTCGCCTGCCTCGGCCGAGAGCGGGGCTCCGCGGCGGCCCGTCCGGTGACGGGAGCCACTAAGTAGCAGCCGCCCGAGGGCTGTCAATCCTGATCCCGAGATTTCAGGCACCCGGGCCGGCGGCGTCTCGGCTGGCCCTCCGGGCTCTCACTTCCGCCATGCACTCGACGTCGGGCCCCGCGCATGACTCGCCGGCGCGACATCTCAGGCGCCCGGCGCGAGCGGCAGCACCCATGTGGCTCCCTCCGGCAGCTCGCGAAAGCGTGCGAGCGTGGCCGGGTCTACCAGCAAGGTGCGCGAGTCCCGGTACTCGGCCCAAATGGGATAGGCGACGAAGTACGGGCGCGCGACGATCCTGCGCGCGACGAGCGCACGCTCCGTCAGCCGTGCGCCCGGGTCGTGCTCGAGCTCGACCCGACGTGTAGCGCGCACCAGCGAGACGTCGTCGGTGCGGACGAGGAAGTGCGGGCCTCCATCGAAGGGATCGACGCGCGCAGCGTAGTAGAAGCCGATCCGGCGCAGCATCTTCTCGACGCCGCGCGTCGGCTCCCCGACCGCGCCGATCACCGCTTGCGCGCGCGGCGGCAAGAGGGTCGCGTAGATCTCGCCCTGCGGAAAGAGACCGCGGATGAACTCCTTGTTGCGCTTGCTCAGGCGGTCCGCCTCGCTGTAGCTGAGCCCGGTAAAGTGACGGCCGAGAGCCTCCCATAGGTGGCTGGTTCCGTCAGGCTCGAGCGGGGGCAGGAGCTCAGCCAGGAGCTCGTCGCGAAAGGCGCGCCGCTGCATGGCGACGAACAGAAAGCGCACGTACGAGATCAGCGTGCCGACCTTTTCGGCCGAGCCGCGATAGGCGGGGTGCACGACGAGGCCGCCGATCTCGGTCGGGCCGTCATAGGAGTAGCGCACGCTCAGCACTTGATGGACGAAGTGCTTGCGCAACGTGGCGCTATACTTCTCCTCGACATCGACATCGAGATAGATGTACGGCTCGCCTGGCCGGCCGAGCTGGGCGATGATCATCGAGCTGCCCGCCGCCGCGCCGGCCTCGAGATCGCGCAGCAAGAAGACGTACTCGCGATCGCGCACGTTCTCGATGCTGCCGTCGAACGAGCGCTCGGAGACGTCGAGCAGATGTGCGATCGCAGCGCGGTCGTTCGGGAGGTTCACCGTGTTGAGATAGCGCGCGAGCGCGTAGAGCTCGTCTTCGTCGTCACGACATGCCGCTCGAATCTGGAAACGAGACATCGCCGCTATTGTGCCTGAAATGTCGTGACCATCGCTCAGAACGTGCGCTCGCTGTCGACCAGAATCGTCACCGGCCCGTCGACCTCCGCCAGCACGCGCATGACCGCCCGGAAGCGGCCCTCCGCCACGGGCAGGCCGAGCTCGCGCAGCATGTGACAAAAGTGATCATAGAGCAGGCGGGCCTGTTCGGGCGGCATGGCGGCATCGAAGCTGGGCCGCCTCCCTTTGCGCACGTCTCCGTAGAGAGTGAACTGTGAGAGCACGAGGACCTCGCCGGCGACGTCGCGCACCGACCAGCTCAGCTTCTCGCGTTCATCTTCGAAGATGCGGAGCCCCTCGACTTTGGCCGCCATCCACGCGACCTCGGCGGGCGTGTCTCGGGCGCCGATGCCGAGATAGACGAGCAGGCCTCGGCCGATGGCTCCGACGCGTTCGCCATCCACGCGCACTTCGGCCGTGTGCACTCGCTGGACTACCGCTCTCATATCATCCTCATCCGTACAAACTTGCCTGGGTCTTGGCTCGGCAGTATGACCTCGCATGGCCGTTCCGGTGGTGGGCCTGACGGGGGGCATCGCTTCGGGGAAGAGCACCGCCGCCCGCGCGTTCGCGGAGCGCGGTGTCCCCGTCGTGGACGCTGATCAGCTGGCGCGCGAAGTCGTCGCCCCCGGCACTGACGCGCTTACCGAGCTGGTCTCGGCCTTCGGGCGAGACATCCTCTTGCCCGACGGTTCGCTCGATCGCAAAGCGGTGGGCGCGCGCGTCTTTCGCGATCCGGCCTTGCGCCAGGCTTTGAACTCGATCACGCATCCGCGTATCGCGCGCCTTTCGGCGGAGCGGCTAGCCCAAGTCGATCCGGCGGTGCCCTACGCGATCTACGAAGCGCCGCTCATCGTGGAGAACGGACTCCACCGCGCCATGCGCGCTTTGATCGTCGTGGCGCTCGATCCGCAGACGCAGCTCCAGCGCGCGATGCATCGCGATGCGCTCGATCGGGAGGAGGCCGAGCGTCGCATGGCCGCGCAGGCGCCGCTCGCGCGCAAGCTCGAGGCTGCAGACTACGTCATCGATAACAACGGCGATCTGAGGAGTCTGTACGCGCGAGTCGATGAGATCCATCACCAATTGTTAGATCGCTTGCGAGGGGGGCCGCGATGAGCGATGAGCGCTCGATTCTGCTGACAGGTTTTCCATCCAACGAGCTCGCACGGAGGCTCGTGCCGCGACTCTTGGAGCCCGCGCTCGAAGCGCGCCTGACGTTGCTCGTGCCGGAGCGCTTCGTGGATCACGCGTCCGAATGGCTGCTCGCGCTGCCGAGCGCGCAGCGCGAGCGCACCCACGTGCTGGTGGGCGACGTCGCGTCGCTCGATCTCGGCCTCTCGGGCCGCGAGTTCCTCGAGCTCGCCGGCCACGTCCATATCATCCACCACTGTGCCGCGGTCACCTACAGCGGCGCGCCGCTCGAGATGGCTGAGCGCGTGAACGTGGGCGGCACCTACGAGGTGCTGGAGCTCGCGCACGCTGCGAGCCGGCTCGAACGACTCGTGCACTGGTCGAGCATCAGCGCGACGGGCGATCAAGGCGGCGTGGTGAGCGAGGACGTGCTGGTGCCCCCGCGCTCGAACGCGCTCGCGTACACCCGTTATCGTGCTGAACGGCTGATCGCCAAGGTGCGCCACGAGCTGCCCATCACGGTGCTGCGTACGGCCATGCTGGTCGGCGACTCGCGCAACGGGCGCCTGGCGCGCGTGGAAGTTGCGCACCTCTTGATTTCCGCGCTGCTCAACGCGCCTCGAGACGTGCCCATGCTGCGCCCGGCCCAAGCCAGCGCGCAGCTGCAGGTCGTGCCGATCGATTACGCGATCGAGGCGGGCCTGGCGATCGCGCGTGACCCGGACACGGTCGGACACACCTATCACGTCCTCGATCGCGACGCGCTCACGCTTGAAGGGGCGCTCAACATGATCGCAGCGCTCGTGGGCAAACCGCCGCCGCGGGGGGCGCTGCCGTCCGGCTTCGCGCAGGCCGTGATGCGTCTGCCGGGGCTCGACCGGCTCGTGCACGCACAGCGGGCATTGCTCGACGAGCTCGGGCGCGAAGTGACCTATGACGATCGCAATGCGCAGGCCGTGCTGACGAAGAGCGGCTTGAGCTGCCCGCCGCTCGCGAGTTATCTCGATAAGCTCGTGGCGCACGTCGAGCATGAGCGTAAGAGCGAGCGGCCCATGCCCTCGTACGCCGTTTCGCGCTAGTTTCGGGCCGTGGCTCGCGCGCGGGCCCGAGCAGGAGGCCCGAGGTTCCATGGCGAGAGCGGTCGTGATCGGAGGCAGCATCGCGGGCATGAGCGCCGCCCGCGCTCTCTCGGACGCCTTTCACGAAGTCGTGATCATCGATCGAGATCACTTTCCACCTTCCGTGGAGCATCGCTCGGGCGTGCCGCAGAGCCGCCACGCACACGTGCTGCTCGATCGCGGCAAGTTGGAGCTCGAGGCGTTGTTTCCCGGCTTCACGAGCGAGATGCGCGCCGGCGGCGCCGAGGTCTTCGATCCTGGCGTGTCGCTTGCGCTGCTGCGCGCTCCGCACTGGCAGGACGTGGGTCCGGTCGGCGTGGAGCTCATCTGGGCGAGCCGCAACTTGTTCGAGTTCTCGATACGAAAGCTGCTCGCTGCGCAAACGTCTGTTCGGTTGCTCGAAGGTAAGCAAGTCGTAGGGCTGAGCGTGAGCGCGGGTCCACTGCGACGCGTGGCTGGTGTGAAGCTGCGCGACGGCTCGGGTCAGGTGACGGAGCTCGCTGCCGATCTGGTCGTGGACGCGAGCGGACGGCACACGCGCGCAGACCTCTGGTTTCGCGAGCACGGTTTGCCTCTGCCCGCGCGCGATCGGGTGGATGCGCATCTCGGCTATGCGTCACGCTTTTATCGGCCGCCGGCGCGCCGGCCTTCGAGCTGGCGTTGGCGGTCGTTGTGGATCGATTGGGAGCCTCCGACCCTGGCGCGATACGGGCTGATTCTCCCGGTCGAACGTGACGGCTGGCTGGTTACGCTGGTGGGGATCGGAGACGACATGCCGCCTTCCGACGAGGCCGGCTTCACGGCGTTTCTGCGCACGCTGAGCGCACCGGCCTTGGCGGACGCGCTGGAGCTCGCCACGCCGCTCTCCGACGTCGCGACCTACCGCTCCTTGGCCAACGTGTTCCGACGCTACGATCGCTGGCCGGCGCGCTTGCGGGGCTTTCTCGCGCTCGGTGATGCCGCGTGTGCGTTCAATCCGATCTACGGCCAGGGCATGTCCGTCGCTGCCGCCTGCGCGAGCTTGCTGCGCGCGCACCTGCGCGAGGTCTCGCCTCACGAGCCCGAGTTCGAGCGCCTATTTTTTCGTCGTCAAGCCAGCTTCGTGCGCGGCGCATGGCGGCTCGCTACGCGGGCAGACTTTGCCTGGCCGACCACCGAAGGCGAGCGCCCGCCGTCGCTGCCGCTGCTCGATGCCTACATGCGGCTGGCCATGAAGTCCATTCACCACGATGCCGCCCTACGGCGCCGTGTCTTTCCTGTCTTCAACCTGACTGGGCCGGGCACGCTGTTTTTCAAGCCGCGCTTCATGGCAGACGTGCTCGTCGCTTCGGCGCAAAGGCATCTTCGCGAACGGCTCCACGTCGCGTACAGACACGCCCGGACCTACAGCGCGGAGCTGCTCGTTAAGCTCGTGGGATGAGCCCGCCCGTCGTGCCAGCCCAGAATAGGAACGGTGCAAGCCCCACTGCTCGCCGCGCCGTGCACATCGACGGCATTCGCCGAGGTCACCACGCGCTGGTGAACCTGCACGGCTAAGTCCGCCCAGTAGCATTGATTCTGCGTAGAAACGCGCCGTCGTTTTCGTAGACAAGACAGAGCAAAACTTCGGCACGGGCAGTACGGGGGACCAGCACAGTTCGAGACTGTGTAGCGCGAAGCTTCCGCTTCGTTAAATGCTTGTTCGTCTGCAGCGCGTTGCGGGTGCGTAGGGCTCCCGCTGTCGCGTCTGCTTTTGGACTCGGAGGCTGGCCTTGGACGCCGGAGCGGTGCCGTGCGTCTTGCGCCGCGCAAGTCGAACTGTGTCTGACAGTACGAATTCGGAGGTTCACGTGAAACGAAGGACGATGGTGCAAGCGATGATCGGCTTAGGCGCAGCCCTGTGCGTGGCCGGCTTGTCGATGTGGTCGGCGCTGAACATCGATCGGGCCGGCTCGCTGCCTACAGTGCTCGCCGCGGCGCGCACGGAGCCCGAGGCGGCACGATGGTCGACCGGCCTGCGCGTGGCTGAGCCGTCAGGCACCGTCGCGGGTGTCGCAGGCTTCGAAGACGACGCGGTATCCGCGAGCCTGGAGACGAAAGGTAAGCCGAACACGCGCGGATTCGGTTCCGGCGAGCTCGCGGCTCTCAGCACCGAGCTAGGGCTGTCGGTGTCTCAAAAGAAGAAGGCGCAGACCATCCTGGACGTGCTCCGGCGCAGCGAGGCCATGATCGAGCTTCAGCCCGATTCGGCTCGCAGAGCGCGCGCGTTGGAGCGTCTCGAGGCGCAAGCGCAGCGAGCGCTCGGGGCGATCGTGTCGGGCGAGCAGCAAGCCTCCCTCGACCGCCATTTCGCGGCGCGCGTGCGTCCACCCGCGCCGTGAACCGCGGCGCGAGGACGAACTCAACCTCTGAGCACAAGCGCGAGGCTATCATGAACATCGACCGCAGACTCTTGCTATGTCCCCTGCTCCTCGGTCTCGTTCCGCTCGGCTGTGATTCCGGCCCCTGCCACGGCAGCGAGTGTGCTGGCAGCAGTATGGGCTCGGGCCACTTCACCCCGGGACCGCTGCCCCACTCTGCCGTCGAGCTGGACGGACCGCGCTGCGGCAACGCCGGCGCGGTGCTCGAGATCTTTCAGCACCGGCTCTTCACGGACCCGGAGCCTCCAGAGACCGTCCAGAAGGCCGATGCGCTTACGGTCTATTGGAGCGTCTGCAATACCGGGGACAGCGCGGCACCGGCGCAAGACAACGCCT
>CAZYWR010000918.1:0-3712 GCA_964651185.1 uncultured Polyangiales bacterium | reverse complement strand
AGCGCCGACAGCTCCTCGCGCGCGGAGCTGCCGAACAGGCGCGCCGCGAGATGCGAGACGTAGGCCTCCTCGCTTTCGAAGAGCTGGCCACCGCCCGCGATCACAGCCTCTGCGAACTGCTCGCTCGTGAGCGGTGCGCGTCCCGCTGCGTACAGCTTGAGTTCGTGCAGCGGCCGTCCTGGGTGCGCGAACGGCACCACTTTGACAGGCGGCGACGCGCCTTCGGAGTACTGCAAACGCACGCCGAAGGACCACGTCCCCTCGCTCGGACCGGCGAGCGTCAGCCATGCGTAACCGTAGCGCCGCTTGCCGCCGGCCCCTTCGCGCAGCAAGGACGACAAGCTCGTGGTGCGCGCTTTGCCGGCAGAGAGGCGCGCGGGGTTGAGGTCGAGCAAATAGGGCACGAGCGCCTCGAGTGCGGTGGTCTTGCCCGTCCCGTTCGGCCCGCGCAGGAGCAGTCGGCCGCTCGGTGCCTCGAGCTCGAGATCGCCGAAGCGCCACACGTTGCTCAGGCCGGCGCCGATCAAGCGCCAACGTCGCTCGAAGCGCTCGCGCGCGCCTGCTTGCACGCTCGCGGACATGCGCTTGTCCGAGATCTCCGCCCGTCGGCTCATGCGGCGCTCCCGGACGCGTCGAACTCGAGATCGAGCGGCGAGTCGGCGGATTGCTCGAGCGGTGGGGGCGCCACGGTGCGCGGCGGCGCCCCTCGATGTTCGAAGTCCCGCGCAGCTTCGCGGGCCCGCTCGGCGGGCGCGCGCGCGCCACGCGATTCGCCGGCGACGGATCCGGATTGCGCGGCCGCCGCCCAGCGCCCGGTCGCGGGCGATAACCACCAGATGGGCTCTCCTCCGTCGCCGCTCTGCACGCGCGCGAGGCCGAGGCCTACGAGCAGGACGCGTACGTCCTCCGCCAAACGATCTGGATCTTCAGCGAGCTCGCGACGCCAGCCCCCTTTGCCCTCCGCGCGACCGGCTGCCAGCCCCGCCAAATGCGCGCGGACCGCGGCCTCCGGCAAACCGCGCCAGCCGGTTTCCAGCCCGCGCTCGGAGGTGCCCGGCGCGCCGCAAAGGGCCGCATGCTCGCACACGAGCAGCGCCGCGTGCGGCACGGTCCCCGCCGCGGGGAAAGGCGTAGGGCCGAGCTCGTACGGATGGCGAAAGGCCTCGTCGGGCACGACGAACGCCGCGCCTTCCGCGCGGCGCTCGAGGTGCAACCCGAAGGCGCTGGCGAGCGGCGCGCCATCATCCCCGCGCACGCGGCGCGATAGCCAATCGGCCTCGGCCTCGTCCAGATCGCAAGCGTGCACGACGGCGTCGTCGACGAGCCGCCTGCGCATGCGGCGCGCGGCGTCGGGCTCGCGCTCCACCTGCTCGAGCCACGCGCGCGGATCGGCGACCGGATCACTGGGCGCGTCGTTCGCGATCACGTGGACGAGCCGGGCATGGTGGACCGCCAACAGCACGGGCGCGTTCTCATCTTCCACGAAGCCTTCGACGTCGCCGTCGACCTGCATGACCACGCCGCGTTCGTCGAGCATGCGCAGCGCGCGCACGATCGCGCGCCGTTCGGCGAGGTCATGGCGCACCGGAAGCCCCGCGTCGGCCGCAGCGACGCGCGCCGCCGTGACCAGCTGCGCGAGCCCGAGCCGCGGGGGCGCCCCCTCCGCGGCCGCGACCAGCAGAAAAAACCAAGAGGCCTGAAGCGGTGTCGGCCCCTCGCCCGACCAGCCAGCGCGCCGCACGGGCGGCGACTTTCGCAGCCGCACCAGATCGCGCTCGACTACCAAGAGCCAGCCGAGTCGCGCGAGCGCGTCGCGCACCGCGGGCAGATTGCGCCGCACCGCGGCGATGCCGTCATCGTCGCGCCCGGCCACGAGCCACGGGCGCACGGCCAGCAGACGCAGCGCCGCCGCAGCTTCCTCGCTCGCCTCGGGACTCCAGCGCCGGCGCCGGCTGGGCGCTTCGCGGGCGCCGCTGGACTCCTGTTCTCGTTCAGGCTCGGACGCAACCGCCGTGCGCAGGAGCTCTTCTGCACGCATTCGAGACCGCCCCCTTCCGTTATTTCCCCCGTGCGCGCGCGCGCGCTTCGACGTCGAGCTCGCGCGCCTCGGCGCACTTGAAGTCACGCGCGGCGCCCCCCAATTCGACCGGCCGCTCACGCACGCCCGTGGGCACCTCGAGAGCGACCTCGCACGACTGCGCGCACGCTGCGACCTGCGGCTCCAGCGCTGCGCGCGGCGGTTGAGCAGCTGCGCCCGGCAGGTGAAAAATCGCGACATGACCCGGGGTCACGACGCGCCAGGTGGGCGCGACTAGACACCCGGCTGCTTCGGCGCTCGGAAAGAGCGTGCAGGCGAGCCCTTCGCTGGCCCCAGTGCGTCGCCCCGTTGCATGGCTGCTCGTGCGCGCCGCAGCGCTCAAGGCGGCCAGCGCCACCCGCGCCGCACGGTCCGAGAGCGGCGCGCCGGACGAAGCCAACACCTCGCGGATCGCCTCGGCATGCTCTGCGGCACGCTGCTCGCGCGCTCTGCGCACCGCCTCGCGCGCCGCGCTGTCGTCGCGCGCCGCTGGGGCGCGACCACGGGCGCCCGCACGGCCCACGCTGCGTAGCAGCTCCGGGACTTCGACGCGCGGCCCCTCTCGCCAAGAACGCAGATGCGTCAGCTCCGCGTCATCGGCGCAGCCGTGCAGTTTGCGCCAGGGATGATCGCCGAGCGCCGCGAGCAGCACGGCCGTGCCGTAAGCCGGATGCGCGCAGGCCTTCGCCAGCGTCAGCGCGCGCGCGCGGCTGATCGCCGCGCCCGACGAGCTGTGGAGCCGGCGCAGGTTGACGTGCATGCCCGGCAAGGCCCGCACGAGCCGCAGCGCAAAGCGCACGGCGCGCCCGGAAGTGGGATCGAACCAAGCCAGGAGCGCTTCCCAGTCTTCGAGCCGGCCCCCACGCGAGGCGCTCAGCGTTCCGCGCTCGATCAACGTGCGCGCGTCCGAAGCATGGACTGCCGCCTGCGCCAGCTCGGCGAAGCGCGGGCGCAGCGTCTGCAGCGCGCGGTGCGCGCGCGCCGCGCCGCGCTCGAGCTCGGCGGCGACGTGCGTGGCGTAACGGACCAACAGCGTCTTGAGCTCGTGCGTGGACGCGTCGTTTAAGTCGAAGCGATCGGCGAGGCTGGCCAGGCTGTCTTCGGCGCCCACCAGCGCAGCATCGAGATCGTCGTGGTTCACGAACAGCCTGCCCGTGAGCTCGCTCGGCGGGAGCGCATCTTGCGGAGGGTGCGCCAGGCGCTCGGCCGCCTCCACGACACGCGCCAGGCTCGACAATGGGATCTCCCGCACGCCCGCGCTGGCGGCGAGCACCTTGCGGTAGAAGCGCTGTACCTGTCGCCCCGTGGGCGTCGCGGTGTAGCGCCAGTTGCGTGCGAGCAGGTCGGCATGACGCAGGATGCGCGAGGCATCGGTGCGCGCGGAAACGGCGCCCCAAGCGCGCAGCTTGTCCAAGCGCAGCTCGAGCACGTCCTGGTCGAGCGCGCTCCCCGCGGCGCGCAAGTGCTCGCCGAGCTCGTGCGGCGTGAGATCCCCGACGGCTGCCTCGAGCACGTCCATGATGGCGATGTATTGACCTGCCTCCGGCACCACGAGGTAAATCAATCCCCCGCGCGCGTCGTCGAACTGCGACGCGACGATGCGCTCTTCTTGGGCAGACGATTCCGGGAGGCTCA
>CAZYWR010000917.1:0-1702 GCA_964651185.1 uncultured Polyangiales bacterium | reverse complement strand
AGTTCGGGTGCTGCGCAGCGGGCGCCCGGTGCACGTGCACTATCGACGCCCCTCGCTGTGACGCGGGGCCATGCGACGCCGCCCGCCGCGCTCAGGACAGCGCGAGCCAGCGCTCATCGCGCGCCGCCGCCCTGCCCTCGCGCTCGAGCTTGATCAGGTGCGCAGCGAGCGAGAGTCGCGCGAACGGCCAGGCCGCGCGCGCCGTGTCGGCGTACGCGATCGGCACGAGCTCGTCGATCTCCACGGGCTCGCTGAAGCGCGCCAGCGCGGCCAGCACCTTGGCCTCGCGCTCCAAGCGATGTCGCTGATAGAAAGCCAGGCACGCGGCGGGATCGCCGATGGGCTCCCCATGCGCGGGCAAGATCTGACGCGCGTCCAGCTGGGCCAGCGCCGCGAGCGACGCGAGATAGGCGCGCATGTCGCCGTCGCGCGGCTCGATCAAGATCGTGCCCTTGCTCGCCACCATATCTCCGGCGATCAGGGAGCGACTCCTCGGCTCGAAGAAGCACAGGTGCCCGGGCGCATGGCCCGGCGTATGGAGCGCCTCGAGCGCGAATGGCGTCGGTCCGTCGAGCTCGACGCGCTCGCCGTGCTCGAGCACGCGATCGATCGCCAGCGCGCCGGCGAGGCGCTCGGCGGTGAGCGCGTGCGCCCAAATCGGCACGCCGAAGTGCCTGCGCACCGCGGCGGCTCCGCCCACGTGGTCTGGATGATGGTGCGTCAGCAACACGGCGCGCAGCTGCCGGCCCGCGCTGCGCTGTGCCTCCAGCCACGCGATCGCGCGCGCGATTTCGTCAGGAAACGGCGACGCGGGCTCGATCACGACGAGCTCGCGTGTCCCCACCAAATAGGCGTTGGTGTGCGTCGCGGGCGGCAACGTCGGCGTGCGCAGCGGCAAGAGCGAGAGCCCCGGCCCAAGCGCGCGCGCCTCGAAGACCACGGTCATGCTCGCCTAGGGTAGCGCGCCGACCCGCGGCACGCGCGGCGCCTTGGGCACCTCGAGGCCGAGCCGCGCCGCGTAGTCGCGCGCCGCTTCGTCGCCCAGCGGTCCGGCCGCGGCGAGCGGGAACATGCTGCTGTGGGCGGGCGCAGGCAGCACGGAGATCGAGCGGCCCTCCGGCATTTCGCTCGGGTTGCCGACCACCACCATGCACGCCTTGGTGATCGCCTTGAAGGTCTCGAACACGCCTTCGCCGCGCACCGCGCAAGCCTCGATCTGCGTGACATCGGCCGGGATGCCGAGCTCGCGGCGCAGCACGGCGCGCGGCTGCGCGTTGGGCAGATCGCGTTTGTTGTACTGCACGACCAAGGGCATGCGGCTCGGGTCGTCGCCCTGCAAGAGCAGGTTGGCCTCGAGGTTGCGAAGACTGGCGATGTTTGCGTCGAGGCGCTCGGGCTGGCTGTCGACCACGAACACGATCGCGTCCACGTTGCGCAACACGAGCCGCCGCGTCTGATCGAGCGCGATCTGGCCCGGCACCGTGCAGAGGTGCAGACGCACCGTGTAGCCGCGGAAGCTGCCGAGGTCGATCGGCAAAAGATCGAAGAACAGCGTTCGCTCGCTCTCCGTGTTCAGAGAGACGAGCTTGCCGCGATGGGCGGGATTGCTCCGCTTGTGGATCTGCTCGAGGTTGGTAGTCTTTCCACCGAGACCGGGCCCGTAATAGACGACTTTGAACTGAATCTCGCGCGGAGCATGGTG
>CAZYWR010000916.1:0-2686 GCA_964651185.1 uncultured Polyangiales bacterium | reverse complement strand
AGCAACACCTGCAAACCTTCGAAGCTGTCCGTTCGCGCAGTCACGCTGTGGTCCACAAGTCTAACATCAGCGCGCCTTTCGCCGAGAAGGGCGTTGTGCTTATTTCTCTGCGTCGCATGGTGTAGGAGCGCGACGCTGCCCCCATGCGTTCAGTTCGTGGAGGGCTCAGGCGCTACCTTCTTCGAACGCCGCAGCGATCGACGCGTCGCTCACGCGGGCTCGAGGCGGGCCATCACGCTCGCCAAGTTGTCGCGCCAATCCGGCATCGGACCGACCAGCTGTTCGGTGGGCGCGAGGTCGAGCACGCTGTAGGCGGGCCGCTTGGCCGGGCGCGCGAACTCTGCGGCGGTGCACGCGTCGACGCGGCAAGGATGGCCCGCGAGCCGCACGATCTCGCTCGCGAACTCGTGCCAGCTACACGCGCCGCCGTCGGTGACATGCAAGGTGCCATGCGCGTCCAAGTCGAGCAGCGCCGTGGTCACGCGCGCCAGATGCTCGGCGCTGGTCGGACGACCGAGCTGATCGGCGACCACCTTGATGGAGGGCTGCGCCCGCGAAAGCTTGTAGATCGTGCGCACGAAGTTGTTTCCCCAGGGCGCGTACAGCCAGCTCGTGCGCAAGAGCAGATGCGGCCCGCCGGCTTGCCATAAGGCGCGCTCGCCCGCTGCTTTGGAGCGGCCGTAGGCATTGAGCGGCGCGTGCGCTTGGTCCACCCGATACGGCTCGCGCGCGTCCCCTGCGAACACGTAATCCGTGCTGAAATGGACGAGCGGCACGCGCTCGGCGGCGCACACGCCGGCCAGCAGCGCCACCGCTTCGCCGTTCAGCTTGGTGGCGGCGGCCTCTTCCTGCTCCGCCAGGTCCACGTTCGTATACGCGGCGCAGTTGATCACCGCCGTCAACCCGGGCGTGACCGCCCTCTCGACTTGTTCGCGCCGGGTGACGTCGAATGCAGGTACGTCGAGCGCGTCGTAGGCGCGCCCGCTGCGCTCGAACAGCTCGCGAAAGGCGCGCCCGAGCATGCCGCCCGCCCCGATCAGCGCGTACTTCATGCGCGTCCCTCGTCGTCCCGCGCGCGCCCGGCGTCTCGCGCTTCGGCGTAACGCGGGAGCTTGGCGCGATCGATCTGCGAGAGCGGCGCGTTCTGTTGGTCCTTGCCGCTGACGAGCGGCGTGGCCACCGGCCACGTGATCGCCAGCTCGGGATCGTTGTAGGCGACGCCGAGCTCGGACTCCGGGTGATAGAGCTCCGTACACTTGTAGGAAAAGAGCGCGTGCTCGCTCGTGACGCAGAAGCCGTGCGCAAATCCCGGTGGGATGTACATCTGATGATGGTTCTGGGCCGATAGCCACGCGGCCACCCAGCGCCCGAAGTAGGGCGAGCCCATGCGCACATCGACCGCCACGTCGAACACTTCGCCCTCGAGCACGGTCACGAGCTTACCCTGCCCGTGTGGTTCTTGGAGATGCAGGCCGCGTAAGGTGCCGTGGCGCGAGCGCGACATGTTGTCTTGCACGAAGGGCGCGCGCATGCCGGCGGTCGCGTAGCGCTCGGTCTGGTAGGTCTCGACGAAGTAGCCGCGCTCGTCGCCGAAGACCTTCGGCTTGATCAAGAGCACGTCCGGGATCTCTTGCGCGATCACTTCCATGCGTCATGCCCCCGCTGAATGAGGTCGATCAGGTAGCGGCCGTAGCCGGTCTTCTTCAGCGGTTCGGCCAAGGCCAGCACCTGCTCCGCGCTGATCCAACCGTGCAAGTAGGCGACTTCCTCCGGGCAGGCGACCTTCAGCCCTTGCCGCTCTTCGACAGTTTGAATGAAGGTCGACGCCTGCATCAATGAATCGTGGGTGCCTGTATCGAGCCACGCGACACCGCGCCCGAACAGCTCGACATGCAACGTGCCCTGATCGAGGTAGAGCCGATTGAGATCCGTGATCTCGAGCTCGCCACGCGCCGATGGCTTGAGGCGCTGCGCGAGCTCCACCACCTGCTGATCGTAGAAGTAGACGCCGGTCACGGCGTAGTTGCTTTGGGGTCGAGCCGGCTTCTCCTCGAGCCCGATCACCTTCCCGCTGGCGTCGAATTCGGCGACGCCATAGGCGGAGGGGTTGGCCACATAGTAGCCGAAGATGGTCGCGCCGCGTTCGCGCTGGGCCGCTGCGCGCAGCTGCCCGGACACGCCATGCCCGTAGAAAATGTTGTCGCCGAGCACCAGCGCACAGGGCGCGCCCGCGATGAATTCGCGGCCGATCAGAAACGCTTGCGCGAGGCCGTCCGGGCTCGGCTGCACCGCGTAGCGGATGTGCATACCCCAACGCTGGCCGTCGCCGAGCAGACGCTGGAATGCGTCTTGATCGTGCGGGGTCGTGATCACCAACACGTCGCGGATGCCCGCCAGCATCAAGGTGGTCAGCGGGTAATAGATCATGGGCTTGTCGTAGATCGGCATGAGCTGCTTGCTCACGGCGATCGTCAGCGGATGGAGGCGCGTGCCCGAGCCGCCGGCGAGGATGATGCCCTTGGTAATCACTCAGCGCTCCCCGTAGTTCAGCTCGATCCACTTGCGGTACTCGCCCGAGCGGACCTCGCGTACCCAGGCCTCGTTTTCGAGGTACCAGCGCACGGTCTTGCGCATGCCGCTCTCGAACGTCTCGCGCGGGCGCCAGCCGAGCTCGCGCGCGATCTTG
>CAZYWR010000915.1:0-2357 GCA_964651185.1 uncultured Polyangiales bacterium | reverse complement strand
GGTGATTGCAATGCGCCGGCCTCCAGAGCCCCATGCACCGGTCCGAGCGCTGCGCAGCAGCGCGACCTGACCGCCCCCGACGACCCAGCACCCCTTGCAGTACAAGGCGCGAAGCGAAGCAAGCAAACGCACCACCTGCGCGCGAGCCGCCCCCGCCCACCCCACGCGGTGCCACAACGTCTCGCGGTGCGCCCGCGAGCGGTGCCACAACGCGCAATGCTAAGGATGATGGCGGCGGCGCTCAGCGACGAGTTTGTTGTAGAGGGCTTTGCCGAGGCTCTTCACCATCAGCTTTTCGACGATGGCCACGATGCGCTGGCGCTCCGTCTCGGACTCGTAGATGAAGCCGATGCCCATGCCAGGCTCGTGCTCGGCGTCCGCCTGCTCGGGCTTGATCGTCCACTGCACGCGTCCGTGCAGCTCGAGCGGGGCCTCCAACTGGGGCACCTGCAGCTTGAACACGAACTCGGTGCCGATGCCGAGCGGCTTCTGCGTCTTGATGAACATGCCGTCGCGGCTGATGTTGCGCGTGTAGTCGGCAAAGAAGGAATTCAGCCGCTTGTACTCGACTTGGAGCTCAATGGGCGCGCGTACATCGCGGCGCCGTTCACTGCTCGGTGGTGTCGACACGATCTCCAACTTAGTTCTTCCGGCACAGCGAGGTCAAAGGGAGGACAGCCTACCACGACTCGCGATCGCGATGTGCGCACGGGTAAGATAGCCGACGGAAAGCCGAGCTTCCATACCGCATCTCTTGGAGCTCGGGGCGGCTCGTGCGTACTCTACGGGTTCGCTCCCACCTTGCGCTGAAGGAAGCGAGTGATTTCGGACCTCGAGCTCGGGGGTTGCCGTGACGGAAGATCGCAAGAGCGAGCAGGAGCTGTGGGACGAGGAAGGAGCCCTCGATGAGGACGATCGTCCGACGCTGGTGGCGGCTCTGCCGGAGGACCCCGCGCGCGGGGAGGGGGGAAGTGCGCCCGGATTGGCGCTAGACCAGCCGCGCGCGAGTCAGCGCGCTGCGCAGAACGACCCCGCCTCCGCAGCGAGCACAGGCGACGCGCGCAGCGCGTGCGAAGAAGAGGCGCCTGGCGCGGAAGTCAGTGCTGACCGCGTCCCGACCGGGACGAACGGACCTCTCGCCTCGAGCGCAGCGGCCCCCGACGGTGCCGGGCCGACGGGTGAGACGCCCTCGCTCGAGCGCGCCGCGTCGACCGCGTGGGGCGCCGCCCCCGCGCAAGCACACGCTCCGAGCGGCGGTGCAGCGGCGACGGCATGGGGTGCGCCGGCGATCGGCGCGCGCAGGGAAATCCCCGGTGGGGACGCGGCGGAGGCAGGGACGAGCGATATCGCCGAGCCGCCGAAGCGCGCGAGCGACGCGTTCGCCGACAAAGCGCCGGCGCCCGACGCGGCGGGACTGCTCGCGGATGCGAGCTTCGGGATGGAAACGCACGAGCTCGAGGCTGCTCCCGACCTGCAGGCGCGCGCCGTCCCGGTCACCGAGGACGTCGATCGGCCCGAGGCGGAGGAGCCCAGCGAGCCCGGCTCGATCGAGGACGCAGCCACGACCTTGATCGCCCGCGACGCGATCCCTGTCGAAGATGGCCCCGTCGAAACGGTGGCGCGCTTCATCTCCGAGCCGGCGCAGCCGGGCGCCCACCCCGACCTGCAGCTCGCAGCACCGAGCCGTTCGCTCGCTGCGCTGCAACTGCTCGAAGCGGACGAGGCAAGCGAGGCCCTCGAGATCGGCGCTCCACCCGCGATGCCGCCAGCCGCTCGCGATACGCCCGATGAGGGAGGTTCTGGGCGCGAGCGCCGGGCCGACGCGTTACCCAGCATGCTGCTCGGCGGGGCCATGTCGACACGCGGCGACATCACCCAGCGCGTGACGACGATGCCGAAGACGCATCCACTCGCGAACTCGATCGCGCCGGGCGGTTCGGCCCTGAGCACGCCGCCCGCGCCGTCGCGCGGCCGGTCGCGTAGCTACGTGCTGCTGGCCGCGGCCGGCTTATTGGCGTTGGCGCTCGCCACGTCGCGCTTGCTCGAATCGCGTGGCGAACACCACGCAGCCAGCGGTGTGCCCCGGCCAGCGCCCAGCGCGGAGCCGGCGAGCGAGCCCGCGCCGATCGCGGCACCAGCGCCGAGCGAGCCTGTCCAGCCGAGTGGCGGCGAGGTCTCGGCAGGTGCGCCTGCCGAGCCTGAATCCGGCGCAAGTGTCGAAGGCGCGCTTCCTGCTTCTGCACATCCAGCCTCGGCGCCGGAGCGGAGCGCGGCCAGCAAGGATCCAGGGCGTGAGCCACGGATGCGCGTCGCCGTCGGTCAGGTGCAGCTGCGTCCGCGCGCCGAGCGGACCGATC
>CAZYWR010000914.1:0-10504 GCA_964651185.1 uncultured Polyangiales bacterium | reverse complement strand
CTTCCCTGCCGGTTCGACCTGCCACGATCGCGCGGCTGGTGCCAGCAGTGAAACGCCGGGTCGAAGCACGCGCCGACGGGCGCGACGCCTTCACGCGCGGCCCAACGCAGCCTGGGAGCGCGAGCTCGGGCGCGAGCCCGGTTCGCCGTCGCGCGATGCGACCGCGGCTACTTTCCCTTGTGCTCTTGGATGTACGAGATCGCGTCGCCGACGGTCCGGATCTTCTCGGTGTCCTCGTCGGGAATGTCGATCTCGAAGTGCTCCTCGAACGCGAGCACCAGTTCCACGATGGCGAGCGAGTCGGCCCCCAGATCGTCGATAAACGAAGCAGGCTCCTTGACCTCCGCCAGGTCGACATCGAGCTGCTGAGAGATGATCTCCTTGACCTTCTCGGCGATATCCATCCGTTCCTCCGAAAACCCGCGGCCCTGGCCGCCTGATGCTTCGCTCGCGCGTCCAAGCCGCGCGCGCCTCGCGCCTGTGCCGGACGATGCCGGCGGGACTCTCACACGTACATGCCGCCATTTACCCGCAGGACTTGACCGGTCACATAGCTGGCTTCGTCCGCGGCGAGGAATAGCACCGCCGCGGCCACCTCGTCAGGACGCCCCACGCGCCCGAGGGGGGTCTGCTCCACGATGCTCTTTTGTGCGACCTCGGGAAGGGACGCCGTCATGTCGGTCTCGATGAAACCGGGCGCTACGGCATTGACGGTGATGCCGCGAGAGGCGTACTCCCGAGCCAGTGACTTCGTCAACCCGATGATGCCGGCCTTGGACGCGGCGTAGACGGCCTGCCCTGGGTTGCCGCTCTCGCCGACGACGCTCGACAGGTTGATGATGCGACCGGTCTTGGCGCGCATCATGGTGCGCACGGCCGCCTTGGCGCAATAGAGCGCGCCCGCCAGGTTGATGGCGAAAGTGCGGTCGATCTCGTCCTGTTTAATGCGCAAGAGGATCTGATCGAGCGCGACCCCGGCGTTATTCACGAGGATGTCGAGGCGCTTGTGCTGATCCGTGATCGCCTTGAACGCGTCCTGCACGGCGTTCTCGTTGGCGACGTCGAACTGCCGCAGCTCGCCCTGCCCGCCTGCCGCGGTGATGCGCTCGAGCGTCTCGCGTGCGGCGGCCTCGTTGCCCGCATAGTTGACGACTACGCGCGCGCCCGCGCGGGCAAGAACCTCGCAGAGCGCGCGGCCAATCCCGCGCGATCCGCCGGTCACCACCGCCACTTTGCCGTCGAGGCGAAACATCGCGCTAGGCCTGCTCGGTGGCCGACTTCACGATCTCCTTGCCCTTGTAGTGTCCGCATGACGGACACACGCGATGCGGCACCATCAGGTCGCCGCAGTGCGCGCACGGGATGAGGTTCGGCGCGCTCACTTTGTCGTGGTTGGCGCGGCGGGCATTGCGCCGCGAGCGAGGGGTCTTTCGCTTCGGAACGGCCACGAGATCACTCCTTGTCTTCTTTGCGTTCGCGCGCATCTGCGCGCGCTTCAGCTGCGTTTCGCTCGCGCGCGCCTGCGCGCGCTTCGGCTTGGTTTCGTTCGCGCGCGCCTGCGCGCGCTTTGGCTTCGGGCTCGCGCCTGGCGAGCTTCTGCAATGGCTTCAGGCGAGGATCGATGGCGCCTTCGCCGAAGTGTTCACCCGTGCCGCCGCTCTGGACCCCGGAGGGAGAGCGCATGTGTGGCGGCAAATCGAGGTTGGGGCAATCCCAGCCGAGATCGCAGCGAGGCTGCATCGGCAGCTCGAGCAAGAGAGAATCGCGCACCAGATCGTCGATCAGCACTTGATCGCCCGTGTAGGATTCGCGATCGGGTGCGTCGGCATCGAGCTCGAGCTCTTCTTCGTTTCGCTCGCGCGCGCCGGCGCGCGCTTCGACTTCGTTTCGCTCGCGCCCGCCGTGGTGGCTCTGGACACCGGCTTCGCCGGGCGCGTACAGCGCGGCCAGCTCGCACGAAACCTCGAGCGGCAGGTCTTTCAGGCAGCGCACGCACTCGGCCAAGAGCCAAGCGTGTGCACGGCCGTGCACCAGCACCTCGCGGCCGTTGAGCTGCGCGTGCACCTCGACGGAGCCCTCGCGCTCGCGATCTGCGCGCACACCTGTATCGCGAAAGGCCTCGCGCAGCCACGCCTCGTCGAGCGCAAAGACGAAGTCCTTGCCGGAGCTATCGAGGTCGTGTACAGGAATGGCGAGCGCGGGCATTTGTCGAGTCTTTTCCGCGCGATACACACGCTGCACGGCGGCACGAAAGAGCCGCAAAGGTAGCTCTTACCCCGAAGCTGTCAAGGAGCGGGAATAAGCCCCTGCTCGCTCATCGCGAGCACGGCCACCTTCGCGGGCACGTGACTGCCGTCGGCGCGCACTGAACCCACACGCGCGAGCCGCGGGACCACCCAGACGAGCGGATCGGAGTGCGGCCGATCGACCTGCGCTTCGGGGTATGCGAACAGCCCCCCGCGCGCGCCGAGCGCAGCCGCCAGCGCCTTGAGATCAGGACTGCCGAGTTCGCTGCCGCCGAATCCCTCGCTCACGCCGTATCCCGCCGGCGCGTACCAGCTCAACAACCAGGTGGAGGGCGCCGCAGTTCCGCTCACTGCTCGCTGAATCTCCTCGAGATCGGTCGCGCCGAAGCCGCAACTGTGCTCGTCCAGGGCGTAGCGCCCGAACGGCGCGCCCGCGACGATCACGAAGCGAGCGCGGCCGAAGCGCGCTTCGCGCAGTCCGCTCGCGTGGAGCACAAGGTCGCGCTCCGGAGGCGTCAGCGCGTCGAAGGCCGCCTCGATCACGGATGGTCGATCGGCGCCACCCGCCACGAACAAGGTCGGCACGCGCAAGCTCGCCACGCTGGCGAGATTCGCGCGTGCGGTCGCGTCGTCGTCGCCCAGCCCGCCCAGATAGAACGCGAGCGCCGGGCGCGCCCGCCGCAGCAGCTCGAGATCGCCCGCTTCGAAACGCGCGCCGACCGGGCCGGTGAAGGCGGCGATGCGCAGCTCCGCCGGACCGCTGATGTCGAGCGCGCGCCCGCGCACGGTGAGCTGCAGCGCGCCCGCCTTCACGGTTCGCTCGGGCGGCGGCTCGAGCTCGGAGCAGCGTGTGAACGTGCGCCCTTCCACCTCCTCTTGCAGACGACCGCAGCGACAGCCGAGGGACGTGGCGAGGAGCAGCCAGAGCGCGCGCCAGGCGGGGCTTTGTCGAGCGCTTTTCAGAGGGTAGAAACGGTGCTACCCCCATGCTGCGCTTGTCAACATTTCGCTCGCGCCCGTCGTGGCGCGACGAGTGGGGCGAGCCGACCACACGTCTCCGCGTCCCACGACCGCTCTATCCGAGCCCGACCTTATCATTCCGCTCGCGCGCGGAACCGCGCGCTTCATCATTCCGCTCGCGCGCGGGACCGCGCGCTTCATCATTCCGCTCGCGCGCGGAACGCGCGCTTCGACTCGCGAGTAAACCCGCTATGACGCAGCAGTTCCGGCGCTTTCAAGGTACCTCGAGCTATCTCACCAACGATGCCCTCGAAGCCGCGGTGAACGTCGCGCTCGCGCTCGAGCGCCCGCTGCTCGTCAAGGGCGAGCCGGGTACGGGCAAAACCCTGCTCGCGGAGGCGCTCGCGGAGGCCTTGAACCTGCCGCTCTTGCGTTGGCACGTAAAGAGCACGACCCGCGCGCAGGATGGTCTGTACGTGTACGACACCGTACAGCGCCTCTATGACTCACGTTTTGGGGACGGCGACGTCAAGGACATCAAGCGCTACATCCGGCTTGGGCCGCTCGGGCAGTCCTTTGCGGCGACGCAGCGCGTGGTGCTGTTGATCGACGAGGTCGATAAGGCGGATCTCGAGTTCCCCAACGACCTGTTGCACGAGCTCGACCGCATGCGCTTCTCGATCCCCGAGACGGGCGAGGAGGTCACGGCGCGCGAGCGGCCCGTCGTCGTCATCACCTCCAACAACGAGAAGGAGCTGCCGGACGCGTTCCTGCGCCGTTGCGTGTTTCACTTCATCGATTTCCCCGAGCAGAAGCTGATGCGCGACATCGTCGCGGTGCACCACCCGCTGCTCGAGGAGCAACTCGTCGATCAGGCGATCGCGACGTTCTATCAGATCCGCGACATGCGCCGGCTGCGCAAGCGGCCGAGCACGAGCGAGCTCATCGATTGGATCGCGGCGCTCAAGCTGGCGGGCGTCAAGAGCGTGAAGCTCGAGCAGAAGCTGCCGTTTCTCGGGACTTTGCTCAAGAAGGAGCAAGACCTAGTCGCCTACGCCGATCAATTGGCGGGCGGCTCGCACTGGAGGTCGTGACGCGCTTTGCGAACGCTGCACGCGAGCGCCTGCTAACGAGGGTCCATGTTCATTCCGTTCCTCTACGCCCTGCGCGAACGCAAGGTTCCCGTCGGGACCCAGGAAGCCGTCGCGCTCGCCAGAGCGTTGAGCCTCGGCCTGCATGAAGACTCGCTCGACGGCTTCTATTACACGGCGCGCGCGCTGTGCGTGCACAACGAGGCGCACCTCGACGCGTTCGACGACGCTTTTCTCGCGCACTTCAAGGGCGTCGAGCGCAGCGCCGTCGAGATCAAGCAGCAGATTTTCGATTGGCTCCAGGAGGCGCAAGACGGCTTCCCCGAGCTCAGCGAAGAAGAACGCAAGCTGTTCGAGCAGTTCGATCTCGAGCAGCTGCAGCAGATGTTCGAGGAGCGCCTGCGCGAGCAGCGCGAGCGGCACGACGGCGGCTCCAAGTGGATCGGAACCGGCGGCAAGTCGCCCTTCGGCCACAGCGGCGCGGCGCGGCCGGGGTTTCGCGTGGGCGGCGAGGGGCGCAATCGCTCCGCGATCCGCGTCGCCGGTGACCGCAGCTTCCGCGCCTACCGCAACGATCTGACGCTCGACACGCGCCAGGCCGGCGTGGCGTTGCGCAAGCTGCGCGCGTTCATCCGCGAAGGGGCGCTCGAAGAGCTCGATTTGGAAGGGACGATCGACGCCACCGCACAAAACGCCGGCGAGCTCGACGTCAAAATGCGCCCTCAGCGCCGCCCCAACACGCGCGTGATCTTGCTGATGGACGTGGGCGGCTCGATGGATCCCTACGCCGAGCTCGTGTCGCGCCTGTTCAGCGCCGCCAGCAAGGCCACGCACTTCAAGGAGCTGCGCAGCTACTACTTTCACAACGCGGTCTACGGCCACGTCTACAAGGATGCGCGCTTCAGCCAGCGCGTGCCGGTGCGCGACCTGCTGCACGAGTGCGGGCCGCATTACAAGCTCATCTGCGTCGGCGATGCGCTGATGTCGCCGTACGAGCTGCTCGCGCCGAACGGCTCCGCGTCGCTCTCGGAGGACGGCCAGAAGGCCGGCATCCATTGGTTCCTCGAGCTCGCGCGCCACTTCCAGCGCAGCTGCTGGCTCAACCCCGAGCCGCCCAACTATTGGTTCGGCAACACCATCGAGCACGTGCGCAGCGTCTTCGAGATGTTCCCGCTGACCGTCGACGGCCTGGGCGGCGCGGTGGCCCACCTGACCAAGGGCAAGCCCGCCGGTGCGCGCTAATCGTCGACACCTCGCAGGCCTGGCCGGATGGCGCCCGAGAGACTGTGTCGGCGGCAACGCGTAAGGATGAAGCAGGCCGACGTCGGGTGTTGCATGGATGCTCGCGCTCGTGCGCCGTTCTCGGGCAAGTGCGAAGAACGGCACGCGGGCCGCGGCGTGGAGCGGCCGTCCGTCGTATGTTCACGTCCGGGGAGGTAGCCTTTGGCAAAGAGCTCGATAGCACTGCGAAACGCGGCCCTGACCGCCCTCTTGGCTGCGGGCGGCTGTGGCGGCGACGACAACCACAACACCGCGACGACCGACTCCGGCAGCCCCGACACCGGGATTGCCTATGACGCCGGGGCGCTCAACGATGCGGCCACGCTCCCGGACGCGGCAATCCTCGACGCGAGCGCGAGCGACTCCAGCGTTGCCTTCGACGCTGCGACCACCGACGCTGCCGCGCCCGACGCCTCCGCTCCCGACGCGGGCGACCCGGAGCTAGCAGCAGCCCTGAATACCGATGGCGTCGTCGTGACCATGCGTCGTGTGCAACTTGTTCTGGGCGCGTTCTGTCGAGCCTACGCGACCTGCACGCCCGGCACGAGCGAGACGGACTGCTTGAACAACAACAATCCCGATTGGGCTGATCCGAGCATCTATGAATCCAATCCTGATTGGCCTTGTGACGACTCGACGCTCGACGTCGCAAGTTGTGCGGCCACCACGCCCTGCGATCAGGTCGACGACGTGTGCGGACATCTACAAGACATCGAAGACATGCTGTGTGCAGACGACGCGGGCGCCTGAGGTGTGAAGCTTGCCCGGCGTACGCTCGAAGACCGCTCGGTTGAACGCGGCTGGGACGAACAGCGAGTGTGCATGAGCACTGTTTTCTGGCCAACGCGGGGGATGGCCGGGACAATGCGGGTATGGAGACGCCACGGCCGGTCTCGGAGCGTAGCTTCGTGCTGCTGCTGCAGCAGGCGGTGGCGGCCGGGGCAGCCGGGTTGGTCGCGCTCCGCGACCGCGAGGGCCTGCGCCACGGCGTTTGGGTGCAGCAGGGATACGTGGTCGGCGTGTACGTGGCGGGGCGCTTCGATCCGTTGCTGGAGCTCCTGCGCCGTGAGGGCCTCCTCGACGCGCGCGCGCACCGCCGCTGCCTCGATCAACTGCAACGGGGCGCCAGCCGCTGCGGTGCCGTGGCGAGCGAGCTCGCAGGCATCGAACGCGCGCGTATCGTCGAGGCGCTGCGTCTGCAGGTGGTCGCGCGCTTTACAGCCTTGCTCGAGATCGCCGCGCGCGACGGCTTCGACGCGGTGCTCGAACGGCGCCCGATCCCCGCCGACGAAGTATGCGTGCACATGCCGCTCGGATCGCTCCTGCGGCGCGCGGCGCGCCTCGCGCCTGCGGCCACGCACGCGCGCGACCGCGCGCGCAGCCGCCTGCGAGCGCTCGCCCACGGGCTCCACCCCGACCTTCATTCTGAGCTCGACCCTGCGGCGCGCCTGCAGCTCACGCGCGAGCTCGCGCGCGCCACGGCGGACTATCACGGGCTCTCCTGAGCGAAGCGTCGGCCGCAGGGACGGCACTTTCATTGCGCGGCTCCCGCCCAGGTTGTAGAGCGGCGCCTGTGAATCGGTCTCTGAGCTCTCTCTTGCCGCTGCTTTGGCTCGCGGTCGCGAGCTTCGCCCAGGCGGACGCAGCGGCAGAGCCGGCTGGAGGCAAGGCAGCGCCCGCGCCGGTACGCATCTCGGGCGCCATCAGCGACCGCCCGCCGACCCAAGAGCGGCGCCTGATCCCGCCCTATCTGTACGAGCGGTACGACGACGTCACGACGACGGCGCTGTTCCCATTCTACTTCGAGCGCACCAGCAAGGCGGGCTACGAGCGCCTGATTTTACCTTATTACTATCGCCGCGAAGCCAAGCTTCGGGCGGACGTCGCGCTGGCGCTCGTCTGGTGGTTGCGCGGTCCCGACCGCCATACTCTCATACTGCCGCCGCTCTACAGCCATCACCGCGGCAAGGACTGGGGCTTCGGACTGCTGCCGCTGTTCAGCACCGGCGAGTTCGCCGAACATCGACACACAGTCATTCCGCCGCTCCTCACATGGTTCGACGGCGACAAAGACAAGCACCGGCGCTTCGTCGGGCCTTACTTCGACGTCAAGCTCGATCACGGGCGCTGGCGCGGACTGTTTCCGCTGGTCTGGAGCAAGAGCGACGCATCGGACAGCTTCGTCGTGGTACCGCCGCTGTTCTTCCGCTTCAAGGAGGAGGAGCCGCTCGAAACCACGACCGTGGTGCCGCCGTTCTACCACCACCGATACAAAGACGAGACGCGCTGGGCCCTGGTGCCGCTGTTGTTCCGCGCCAAGTCGCCCGAGCTGCGCGCGACGACGCTGCCGCTCCTGTTGTTCCATCACGCGCGCGGTCCGCAGCGCGGGCGTTTGGTGACGCCGCTGCTCGCGTACTTCGACGAGCCAGCCCACGGCAAGACTTGGATCACGCCGATCTACCAGCGCCGGCGCGGCAAGCGAAACTTCGACAGCGTCGCCCCGCTGTTCTTTCGCGGCTGGGACGATCGCGACGCCTCAAAGAGGCTGTATCTGCCGCCCATTTACTGGCACGCGCACGATCCTGCCAATCGCACGGACGTCGTCTTGCCGCTGTTTGCGCGCAACTACCGAGAAGGCATCAGCGACTTCTGGCTGACCCCTGTGCTCGGGCGCAAGAAGAGCCTCGAGCGCGACGAATCGACGTGGTGGGCCGCGCCCACCTTTCATTGGGGATGGGATGACACCACTTGGTTCTTCAACCTCCACCCCATCTTCTACCTGAAACGCTCGCCCGATCGGGACCACTTGGCGCTTACGCCGCTGTGGTTCGACTTTCGCGATCGCAAGGCGCAGATGCACCGCCGCGCCGCGTTTCCGCCGTTCTATTGGGATTTTCGCAACTACAAGGAGCGCAAGCAGCGGCGCGTGCTGTTCCCATTCTACTGGGACTTCGCGAACGGAAAGTTCAACCGGCACCACCGCGTCGTGTTCCCGCTCTATTACGACTTCGACTTCGGCGACCGCAACGAGCGCTACACGGTCGCGCTGCCGTTCTACGGGCGCTCCGTGATCGGCAAGCGCACGCGCCATTTCGCCTTCAACACGCTCTACGAGCACGATGATGGCAAGGAGAAGCGCTGGCAGTTTCACTTCTTCCCGTTCTTCGCGCGCGGCGGCAGCCACCACAGCAAATGGTGGAGCGTGCTCTACGGGCTCATCGGTTACGACCGCCGGCGCGACCACCGCCGCATCCAGATCTTCTGGATTCCCTTTCAGCTCAGCGGCTGATGTGGCTCACAGAAATTCGCCGGGCGGGAACTCCACGTAGGTGAAGAAGTACCCGTTCTGTGCTCGCTCGGTGCGCAAGATGGGCTTGAGCTTGGCACGCATCTCGAGCACCACCGCCACGACGCCCCCGCGCGCGAGCGTGCGCACGCTGCGCACGGGTGTGTTGAAGTAATGGGTATCGAGCGGCCGCCGCGCGTTGCCCGGGGGCAGCGTTACCCCGCCCAGCAGCACGAGCCAGTTGTCGCCCTCGCGCTTGAGCTCGGGCGCCACCTCGACGCTGGTCTGCACGAACACGCGCGACCCGCCGACCGGCTCGGGCATCATTTGAAACCCCGGCCACGTGACGAGCGCGCCCTCCCCGGGGGCAGCGGCCAAGTTCTCGGGCAACACGTCCGAGCCCGGGACGACGCCGACATAGCTCTGCGCCGCGGCCTCCCCCGCCAGGCTCAAAACCAGGGCAATCATGGCTAACTTCCGCATGGAAACATGATCGCACGAGGGCCGGCCGGGCGGCTCTGGCTTTTGCGCGTACGCTGGTCGGGCGCGCGCGAACCCGGTATTGTTCGAGCTCGATGTCGCCCCTCGCGACCCTCTCGGCTGCCTGGACCGCCGTGTATGCGTACCTGTGCGCCTACTACTCGGTGCTGTACGCGCGCAGACGCGCGGAGCGCGAGTATTTGGCGTTCGGGTTGATGTCGGGTGCGATGGGGATTTATGCGCTCGGCAGCTGCCTGTACGTGGACGCGAGCTCGCTGGCACAGGCCGCTTACGCCAAGGAGCTTCAGTTCTTCGGCATGTTGGCGGCGAGCGCCTTCGCGGTGGACTTCGCGCACAACATGATCGGACGGCAGAGCACGCGCGGCGCCCGCGTCGCCTACGGTGGCGCGCTTCTACTCGTGTTCGCCAACGTCGCGCATCTGTTGGTCGACCCCAGCGCGCCGCCCAAGGTCGACACCATCACATTCATCCCCACCAGCACCGCCTTCGAGCCGCACGTCACCGGCTTGGGCAACCTGGCGAGCATCTGCTCGCTAGGGGCGGTTGCGTACGCCGGCGTACTCGTCATGGTGCGCGCCCTGGGCGACCGCGACCTGCGCATCGTGCTCGCGGGCGCGAGCGCGGTGCTGGTCGCGGGCGTCCACGACTTGATCGCGTGCATGACGCCGCTGCGCTCGATGGCGCTGCTCGAGCATTGCTATCTGCTGTTCGCGCTGACGGTGAGCTATGTGCTGCTCGAGCGCTTCGTGCGCACGGCCAACGCGCTCACCAGCCGCACGCTCGAGCTGCGCCGCAGCTACAACGAGCTGCGCGACGCGCAAGAGCAGCTGTTGCGGCGCGAGCAGCTGGCCACCATGGGCGAGCTCTCCGCGGTGATCGCGCACGAGGTTAGGAACCCGCTCGCCATCATCAAGAACGCGGTGAGCGGCCTGCACCGGCCTACCCTGCGCGACGCGGATCGGCAGGTGCTGCTCAAGATCCTCGACGAGGAGGCCGACCGGCTCAACCGTCTGGTCGGCGACTTGCTCGCCTACGCACGTCCTGTCACGCCGCAGCGCCAGATCGTGCACGTCGAAGATCTGGTGCGCGGCGCGATTGAGCTGGCACGCGCCGCCCAGCAGCGCGAGACGCAGCTCACC
>CAZYWR010000913.1:0-5597 GCA_964651185.1 uncultured Polyangiales bacterium | reverse complement strand
AGGGCTCGTGGAGCGCGTGCAGCAGCACGAGCTCCGCGCCCGCGGCCCGCGCCAGGCCGGCTGCTTCGCGGGCGGCCGCCGTGGCGATGTCGGAGAAGTCGATCGGGCAAAGGATTCGCTGGATGGTCGGCATGATCTCTCGGCCTCTCGGTCACCTGGTCGATCGTGGGTCATGCACGGGTCGCGCCAAGAACGGGCCGGAGGCCCCCGTTCGGGTGCGTAGACAGGCTCAAAGCTGCTTTCTGCGGACGAAGCAGCGCGCGCTCTCGCCTCGTTGAGGCGAGCCGGAACGCTCACGAACAGCGGCGCGCGCGCTGGCAGCGCCTCTGCATCCCGGGATTTGAACGTCCGCCGGGGGCGGGACACGCTCCCGTTTCCCACGAAAGGCGAGCCGATGTCGGAACACGTCGCGACCATCCACTGGCAGCGGACCAGCGCAAATTTTTCCTACGACAGCTACAATCGCGCGCACGAGTGGCGCTTCGATTGTGGCGTCGTGGTTCCCGCCTCCGCCTCGCCGCTTTATCGCGGGGACGTCGAGCGGGTCGACCCTGAGGAGGCGCTGGTCGCCGCGCTCTCGAGCTGCCACATGCTCAGCTTTCTCGCGTACGCCGCGCGCAAGAAGCTGGTCGTGGACACCTACGACGACGACGCAGTCGGCATCATGACCAAGAACGCGGCGGGCAAGCCGTGGGTGAGCCGCGTGACGCTGCGTCCGCATGTCGTCTTTTCCGGCCCACCCCCGAGCCCCGAACAGATCGCAGCGCTCCATCACGCCGCACACGAGGCGTGCTTCATCGCCCAATCGGTCAAGACCGAAGTCGTGATCGAGCCGCGCTGAGCCCTGACTTACGCGTTGGCTCGCTCGGAGGCGCGGCGCAAACGCGCCTTCGGCCGCGCGCTTCGCCGCGAGCACCTTCAGCCGAGCCGGGCGGCTGCGCGCGCGTTGAAACCAGCTGTGCACGCGCGGCCGGTCGCTCCCGACGTGCCGACCCTCCGGCAGGCCATACAGCGATTCGAGCTCAGGAATGAACTCTCTCTGCCAGCGAAAGCTGCTCGCCAGTTCATCGCGCTCGGCGAGCGACGCCTCCACGACATCCAGGTCTCTGGCGGAGAGAACGCGATTGCAGACGTGACTAGAACGTCACCGGTGCCTTCGCGGACGAATTCTCGTGTATCGAGACCCCGTGCGAGCGCAATCCGTGCGGGTGTTCGAAAACGACTCCTCGTGCGGAGAGCCGGCAGATCTGAGCAGTCATTGAGTTTTGCATCTTACTCCGATCGAATCGTCCACCGCGCCCGTACGGACGGGCATCGTCGATGCGCGCCGCTATATCCCGCCGGTGCTCGAGCTCGTCGCGACGGGCGCTTCGACCGCGTCGTCGCGACTCTGGTCGCTCCTTGGGA
Source organism: uncultured Polyangiales bacterium (assembly GCA_964651185.1). Taxonomy (GTDB): domain Bacteria; phylum Myxococcota_A; class Polyangia; order Polyangiales; family DASUME01; genus DASUME01. Next base: position 4,190 of record CAZYWR010000913.1, on the reverse strand, counting down.
AGACGCTCCGCGGGGCCTCTCTCGAGCCCACGACGAAAGTGATCGCCACGCGCGAGCCAGCAGGCGCGTGAGCTCGCGCGGGCACATGGATCGTCGTCTACGTGGACCGGCACTCGAAGATGCCGTCGGTCCGTTGATTGACGTACCACGCGGTCGTGTCCGGGCTTGGTCGAGCGTGCGGGTCAATGCCTATGTCGCCGCGAGTCATGGACAAGACATGCGGCTTCGATATGGTCGAGCATGTCGCGACGTCGTTGTTCGCTGTGGTCTAGCACGCTCTGTATCGTTCTCGTGGCGTGTGGGGATGCGAGGTCGCGTCTGGCGGTGCGCTCGCTGGAAGCAGGTGCTGAGGAAGGCGGCGTGGGTGCGTCGCTGGACGCGGCGCCGCCGCTGGAGGACGGTGGCATGGATGCGGGGACGCCGGTGCCGGCGGACGCGTCGCCGCCCTCGACAGTCGGTCTCGCTCCTGATGCGAACGCAACGTCGGAACAGGGGACCCCCGAGAATCTCGACGGCGCACAGGGCCGCGACGCCAGCACGTCGGACGCAGACGCCAGCAGGGAAGGGCTCGCAGACGCCAGCAGGGAAGGGCTCGCGGACGCAGCATCGAGTCCTCCCGATGCGGGCGCCGCCGCCTGTGACCCGAGCCGCGGCCCTGAGATCGGGCGCTTGGGTTTGCAGTCGGTGATCAGCAGCACGGCACTCGACGGTCTGACGGACGCCGTCCAGCCGCCCGATTCAACCGACTGGTATCTGGTCGAGCAGCGCGGCCGTATCTCGATCTTACGGGCGGGCGCGCTGCTCCCCGATCCCTTTCTCGACCTGACCTCCGAGATCGCGCTGAATCCACCGCCCACGTACGAAGACCGAGGCCTCGTGAGCCTCGCGTTTGCGCCGGACTACGCGAGCAGCGGGCGCGTCTACGTCAGCGTCACGCCGACCACGGGCGACCAGGCCAACCTCGATCTGCTGCTGGAGTTCACGCGTTCCACGGACAACCCCGATCGCGCGGACCCGAACAGCCGCCGAACCATCGTAGAAGTGCGCGGGACGAACATCGCCCCGGGCTTCCCGCGCAATATCCACAATGGCGGGCGCGTCACCTTCGGGCCGGACGGGATGCTCTACCTGTCGATGGGCGACGGTGGCGGCATCAATTGCAACGACCAAGAGCCAGGTGCTCCGCAAGACATCGCCAAGCCGTTCGGCAAGCTGTTGCGCCTCGACCTCAGCCAGCCAGCACCGTACGGCGCAGCCGACAATCCGTTCGTCGCCGACGGCGATCCGCGCGTGCTCCATTACGGGCTGCGCAACGCCTTTCGCTATAGCTTCGATCGGCTGACGGGCGAGCTCTACATCGGCGACGTCGGTCAGAATCGCTACGAAGAGATCGACCATGCGCCGCGCGACGCACGCGGACTGAACTTCGGCTGGGCGGCCTACGAGGGCGACTCGCGTGACAGCTGCCCCAACCGCCAGCTGCGCGCCGGCTCGACCCACACGCCGCCGGTGTTCGTGATCGATCGGCGTGCGAGCGCGACCAGTCCCTTTTCCGATTACAACGCGATCATCGGCGGCGTGGTCTACCGCGGCAATGCGCTGCCCCAGCTCGCGGGGGCCTACGTCTTCGGCGGCTATCAGGGACGCCGGCTCGGCGCCTTCTACCAATGTGGAGACAGCACCTCGCCCATCACCGGCATCCTCAAGAGCTGCGACCCGAACGCGCCCGCTGCGGCCTGTCTGCACAGCCTGGGTGGTGCGCCTGTGTTCAATGAGCTACGTGCGATCGTCGAAGATCACGACGGCGAGCTCTACGTCGTCGCCAACGGCGACAGCCTGTTGAAGGTCGTCGCCGACGAGTAGCACTTCCTAGAACTCAGCTCTTCGGATACACCTTCGCCAAGTAGAACGGTCCACACATGTCTTCGAACGAATCGGGCAGGACCCAGCGCTTCCAGCCCGCCCATTCCCCTTCGGAGACGGCCTCGACCGGCCGCTCGTAGCGCTTGTCTCGTTCATCCATAAGTCTCGTTGGAGACTCAACCGCCGACACGACGGGTCAAACACCGGCCAAAGCATCTGTGCAACGCGCGCGTGACGGCGTTACGGCTCCCAGGTGTAGAGCCGGCACTCGAGGTCGCCGTTCCAGAGCGCGTGCTCTTGGATGGGTCGCATGGGCATGGCGTGTTCGAGCTCGCGGTCTTGGCAAATCGCGGACACGCGGTGGCGGCGCAGCGCCGCAAACGTCTGCGCGAGCTCGCGGTAGAAGCTGTCGCCGCGCTCGAGTCGCACGCCGTACGGCGGGTTGGTCAGCACCTGACCGGGCGGATCGGTGCCCAGGAAGTCGCGCACGTCGAGCTGCTCCACGCGTATGTCGACGCCGGCGCGCTTCGCGAGTTTGCGCGCGAGCGCGACCGCCTGCTCGTCGAGATCGAGCGCCATCACGCTCGGCGCGTCGCGCGCCGGAACGACCCGCGCCGCGGCACGTTCGCGCAAGGCGTTCAGGGCCCCGCGCTTCTTGTCATCGAACAGCTCCCAGCGCTCGAAGCCGTAGCGCCTCCCGAGCAGGCCGGGTGCGATCGCGCGCGCCCAAAGCTGCGCCTCGATCGCGATGGTGCCCGAACCGCACATCGGGTCCACCAGCGGCCGCGCGCGATCCCAGCCGGCGATGCGCAGCATCGCGGCTGCCAGGGTCTCCTTGATGGGGGCCTCGCGCGCTTGGGAGCGGTAGCCGCGGCGATGCAAAGGCTCGCCCGCCAAATCGAGGAACAGCTCTGCGTGATCGCGCGCGACGTGCACCGCGACGCGCACGTCGGCGTCCTCGCGATCGACGTTCGAGCGCGAACCGAAGCGCGCGCGCTCGGCGTCGACCAGCGCGTCCTTGGTCTTCTGCGCGACGAAGCTCGCATGGCGCAGCGCTCCGTGTTTGACGGTCGCTGCGACGCTCAAAGTCCGGCTCGGCTCGAGCACATCGCTCAGGTCGAGCGCGCGCGCGCCTTCGTAGAGCGCGTCCGCATCGGGCGCCGCGAAGCTGCCGCGCCGCCACAACACCCGCACGGCGATCCGGCTCTCGAAGCACACGCGCATGGCGTCCTCGAAGCGCCCGCCGAAGTGCACGCCGCCGCGCGCGCCCCGCACTTCGGGCACCTTCAGCTCGCGCAGTTCGTCGCGCAGCGCTCCTTCGGTGCCCTTCGCCGCCGTCGCGAAGAACTCAGACATGGAAGCGGAAGAACATCACATCCCCGTCGCGCACGACGTAGTCCTTCCCTTCGGTGGACGTCTTGGCCGCCGCCCGGCAGGCCGCCTCCGTCTTGAGCTGCACGCGGTCTTCCCACCAGGTGACCTCGGCCCGGATGAAGCCGCGCTCGAAGTCCGAGTGGATCTTGCCGGCCGCTTGCGGCGCCTTGGTGCCGCGCTTGATCGTCCAAGCGCGCACCTCTTTCTTACCCGCGGTGAAGAAGGTGATGAGATCGAGCATCGCGTAGCCCGTCTGGATCACCTGGTTGAGCCCGGGCTCGGTGAGGCCGACCGAGGCCAAGAAGTCGGCGCGCTCTTCGGGCGGGAGCTGCATGATCTCCGCCTCGATCGCGGCACAGATCACGACCACGGGCGCGCCTTCGGACGCCGCGATCGCGCGCACCTGCTCGATCAGCGGATCCCCGCTCTTCCCGAGCTGGTCTTCCTTGACGTTGCACACGTAGAAGAGCGGCTTCGCCGTGATGAGCCCGAGCTCGCGCACGGCCTTCGCTTCGTCGTCGTTGAGCGGCGCGAACGTGGAGGCGCGCTTGCCCTGATCGAGCAGCGTCGCGAGCCGCTCGCAGGCGGCGACGGCCGCCTTTTCGAAGGCGTCGTTGCCCTTGGCTGCGCGCCGGGCCCGCTCGAGCCGCTTCTGCACGCTCTCGAGGTCCTTGAGGATGAGCTCGGTGTGGATGGTCTCCACGTCTGCCGCGGGGCTGACGCGGTTGTCGACGTGGACGATGTTCTCGTCTTCGAAGCAGCGCACCACATGAGCGATCGCGTCGCACTCGCGGATGTTGCTCAAGAACGCATTGCCGCGCCCTTCGCCCTTGGAGGCGCCGCGCACGAGGCCTGCGATGTCGACGAAGTCGACCGTGGCCGGCACCGCGCTCTCGGGCTCGATGACGCGGCACAGCGCGTCGAAGCGCGGGTCGGGGACCGGCACCACGCCG
>CAZYWR010000912.1:0-1599 GCA_964651185.1 uncultured Polyangiales bacterium | reverse complement strand
CGTTGCCATGGAAGGTGATCATTTTGTCGAAATCGAACTGGTAGTCGCTGGCTCGGTTCTGGTGCAGGTCGGCGTACTTCACCGCGCCAATACCGATGATGCGCGCCAGACCGACCAGCTCCTCCTCGTGCACCTCGAGCTTGCCGTCGGCCTGTGCCTCGCGCAGGCGTGCGATCGCGCGCTCCTCGGCTTCATCCAGGAGTGAAGCCAGAGTCACGCCGCGACCTTGCGCGTCGCGCGTCTTGAGCGGGCGCCCGTCTTTGCCCAGCACGCTCCCGAAGCCCAGATGCTCGGTGCGCATGTCGCCCCAGCCGGCGAGCTTGGCCACCGCGAACACTTGCTTGAAATGGAGCGCCTGGCGCATGTCGACGACGTAGATGGCGCGCTTGGCCCGCAGCTCGTCGTGGCGATAGCGCAAGGTCGCGAGATCGGTCGTGCTGTACAGGTACGCGCCGTCCTGCTTCTGCACGATCAGCGGCTCTTTCTGGCGCTTCAGATCCTCGGGCGCACCCTCGAGCTCGGCGAAGAACACGCACTGCGCCCCTTGGTCCTCGCGCACGAGCCCGCGCTCCGTCAGGAGCTCGATCACGCCCGGCAGCATCGCGTGATAGAAGCTCTCGCCGTGCCAGGTGTCGAAGCGCACCTCGAGCCGGTCGTAGATCTGGTCGAGCTCGCCGCGCGTGACCTCGACGAAGCGCTGCCAGAGCGCCGTGTTCTCGGCGTCGCCCGCCTGCAGCTTCGCGAGCTCGACCCGCGCCTCCGCCGCGAACGCGGGGTCGTCCTTGGCGCGCTCGCTGGCCTGCTTGTAGATGCGTTCCAGCTCGACGATCGGCTCGCGCGCCAGCGCCTCTGCGTCGCCGAACTCGCGCATGCCCACGATCAGCAGGCCGAACTGCGTGCCCCAGTCGCCGAGGTGATTGTCGGCGATCACCTCGTGCCCCAAGAAGCGCAGGATGCGCACGAGCGCGTCGCCGATGATGGTCGAGCGCAGGTGGCCGACGTGCATCTGCTTGGCGATATTCGGCCCGGAAAAGTCGATGATGACCCGCTCCTTGGCGTCGCTCTCGGGCACGCCGTCGCGCGCGCGGTCGGTCGCGTCGGCGCGCAGCGTGCTCGCCAGCCATGCGTCCGAGAGGTGCAGGTTGACGAAGCCAGGGCCCGCGACCTCTGCGCGCGCGACCGCGGGCTCGCCGCGCAGCTCGCGCGCGACCAGCTCGGCCAGCTCGCGCGGGTTTTTCTTGAGCTGCTTGCCGAGGGCGAGCACGCCGTCGATCTGGTAGTCGCCGTGTTTCGGGTCGCTGGTGGGCCGCAGTGCGGCGCTCGCCTCGACGCCGTGGGCGCGCGCGCTCGCCGCGCGACCGAGGTCGGCGAGATAGCGTTCGATGCGCATGTCAGGCGTCCCTTAGCACCCCAGCCACGATTTTCCTCCCATCCCCGAGCCCGAGCCCGAACAGGCTATGCGCGCATGGGAACACTTCGTCGCTCCCAAGGCGCATCGATTGGGCATGGACCACGCTCGAGCGGCGCACCGGGGTACATCGCCATACGAAGTTGTAGGAAGCGCATTGCAACCCAGGCCGCGGCCCAGCTACCCTAAGT
>CAZYWR010000911.1:0-9576 GCA_964651185.1 uncultured Polyangiales bacterium | reverse complement strand
GGCTACTTCGAACTCGCGGAATTCGATCGCACGGACGGCCAGGCCTTTCCGCTCGCTTTCGACGCCCTCGAGGTCTGGAACGGTTACGACTTGAGCGCGCCCGAGCGGCGCGACGAGGTGTTCCGCGATTGGCTCGCGCTGCTCGCCCGCGGGCAGCGCATCACCGCGACGGGCAGCAGCGATTCACACCGCGCGAACCGAGCGCCGTACGCGGGGTATCCGCGCACGTACGTGCGGGTGCCGCGCGGCCAGGCGCAGGCCGCACAGAGCGTGCTCCGTGCGCTCAAACGTGGCGAGTCGTTCGTCACGAACGGTCCCATTCTCGAGCTGCGCGTGGGCGCGCGCGGTCCCGGGGACACGCTGCAGTTGGCGCGTCATGAGCGGCGGATCGACGTGCGGGTCGACGTCAGCGCACCCGCCTGGATGGAGCTCGAGACGATCGAGCTGTGGCTCGGTGCAGAGCGCGCAGCGTTCGCGGCGCTGCCGCCCGCGCCAGCCGGAGAGCGCCTGCAGCGCGCTTCGATCGCCTTTGAGCTGGACATCGAGCATGAGCCGAGTCTGCTCGCGACCGTCCGGGGCAACGGGCCCATGAAACCGCTGATCGGACGCGCGGCGGCGACCCCTTACGCGTTCACCAATCCGGTTTGGCTCGAGAGGCGCTGAAGATGCTGGCCCGTTTTCACGCTCTCGATCGCCTGCGTGCGCTGGCCGTGGTCTCGATGGTGCAGGGCCACACGTTCTCTGCGCTGCTCGCGCCGGACGCGATCCCTCCGCCCGTCATGCAGGTGCACGGCTTGGTGCACGGCTTGACGGCGCCCGCGTTCCTGTTCGGCGCCGGGCTCGCCTTCGGGCTCGCGACGTATCCGAGCTACGAGCGCCATCGGCGCGGCGGTGCCGTGCTCGCCGCGCGCTTGCGCCGTTACGGTGGACTCGTGCTGCTCGGCTATTTGCTGCAGGTGCCGGGGGCGTCCCTGCTCAGCGCCTTGGCGTTGCGCGGCGAGCAACTGACGCCGCTCTTTCGTGTCGGGCCTCTGCACCTGATTGCGCTATGCATGACGCTCTGCCAGCTCGGGGCCCTGGTCCTGCGCTCCGCGCGCAGTCACGCATGGGCCGCTCTCGCGCTGGGCCTCGTCGTCATGGCGAGTGCGCCGGCAGTGTGGTCCGGCGAGCTCGGCCGTTCCGTCGGGCTGCCGTTCGGAGCGTGGCTCGATGGGAGCTGGGGCTCGCAATTCCCCGTCTTCCCGTGGGCGAGTTTTGCCTTCTTCGGGGTGGCTGCGGCCGCGTGCGTCGTACGTCCCGCGCGCTCCGAACTCGCCAGCACCAGCGAACGCTCTCCTTCTCGGGCGGGCCGGACGCGTCGGCTTTGGCTGCTGTCCGGCTTGGGGCTCGCCGCGATCGCGTATGGGCTCTTTCGCCTCGACGTGAAGCTCTCGAGCGCGACTTGGTTCTGGTATTCGAGCCCGGTCTACGTGTTGTTCCGGCTCGGTTTGGTCATGGCGCTCTTGGGCTCGCTCCACGCGCGTCGCGTGTCGCACGCGCCGCATGAGCCCGCCGGCTGGAGCGCTTTGTTCGCGCGCCACTCGCTGTTCGCGTACGTGGTGCACTTGCTCTTGCTCTACGGCACCCCCTTCACGCCGAGCTTGGCCCGGCACTTTGGGCAGCGCCTCGACGCACTGCAGACGGCCGCGATCTTCGGCGCTGTGATCGCCTTCACGATGCTCGCGATCCATGCGTGGTCCGCGCTCGTGCGCAAGGGGGCGCTCGCTCACGGCTGGGTTCGGGTCGCGCTCACCGCGCTCGGCGTGCTGGTGCTCGCGCGCTGAAGGACGCGTTCGCGCCGAGCGACAGCGCCGCAGCGAGCGGTTATGGTGGCGAGCCGTGCCGCGTCCGTTCTTCGCTCTCTCTCTTGCGCTCTGCACGTTCGCCTGCAGCGGCGTGCGCGATGACCTGCGCCGCGCCGAGACGGCCTTTGAAGAAGCGCGCTACGAGGACGTGGAGGTCTGGCTCGCGGATTTGGAGCCGAGCGTGGCGCGGATGGAACCCGCCCAGCGCGCTCGTTATTACTATTTGGTTGGCATGTCGGCGTTTCGCATGGGCAAGCGCGCGCGGGCTCGTCACGCGCTCGCGCTGTGCCGAGCCGAACTCGAGAGCGCGCCGGCGGCGCTTCCGCCGGCCTGGGCTCACAACCTGGAGAGTGCGCTCGCCGAACTGCAGGGAGCGTAACGACTGGCTCGTGCGCAAAGAAAGAGGCCCCGCACCACGTGGATGCGGGGCCCGGAATCGGCAGAGTGGTTCAGTTGAGGCGAGAACGAAGTGCGGAGATGGCGTCCTTCATCGCCAGCTTCCTCTTCTTGAGATCCGTGGCTTCGCGCTGCTCCGCCGGAGTCAGGAACGCCTTGCGATGCAGGTACTCCACCTGCTTCTTGAGCGCTCGATGCTGCTCCTCGAGACGTTCGAGGGTCATCCGCGAATCGAAGGTCTGTTTCGCCATGCGGTCCTCCCACTCAGAGCAGGGAGCGCGCGAGTGCGTTCCCTGCCCAAGCCCGTGTCGAGCTGGCGTCACCGCACCGTGCGGCGATCGCCATGCTGCGTCATCCTAGGAGAGCGCCGCGAGGGGGCGCAAGGGGCGCGTGAATCGCTCGTGTTCTTCGCGCGTTGTCGGAGGAGGGGCGACGTTACGGCTATTTCGCTAAGATTTCCGGCTGAATCGCGGTCGCGCTGGACCCGTCAGGGTTCCTACAGCACAACCGCGCGGTGCGTCGCCCCACGCTGCGCGCGCTACACAGGCGAGGAAAAAAGTGACTTTTCATGACATTCGACTTCACGCTTTGCGCTGGGGCACGGCGCTTTGGTGTCTGTGCGCCAGCGCGAAGGGATTCGCACAGGCGACGGATGCCGGTGTGACTTCTCCGACGCCCGAGGCCGTGGCGGCGACGGTTCAGGCCTTCTACGATCAGACGCGCTCCGTTGAGGCAGAGTTTTTTCAGACCTACTACAACCGCATCTACGACAAGTACGATCGCTCCGAAGGTCACGTAAAATTCGAGAAGCCGGGGCGCATGCGCTGGGATTACGGGGCCCCGAACGGCAAAGTGATCGTGAGCGACGGGAAGCGGCTCTTGGTCTACGAGCCGGGCGAAGACAAAGAGCCGGGTCAGGTGTTCGAGCGCGCGATCCACGATTCGGAGTTGCCGCAAGCGCTCGCCTTCCTGACCGGCACAGGCAAGCTCGCAGACGACTTCAGCTTTCGACTGCTCGATGCGGCGGCGCAGGGCTTCGCCGGAGGCTACGTGCTCGAGCTGCTGCCGAAGAAGGCGAGCCCGCACTTCGAGCGCATTCTGTTTTACGTGGACGCCGATCCCAAACGGGCGGGGCTCGTGCACCGCGTGCTGATCGTCGACGCCGCCGGAAACCGCAACCGCATCGACTTCAAAGCGCCGCGCTTCAACCGCGCGCTCGATCCCAAGCTGTTCGCGTGGCAGCCGCCGAAGAACGCGCGCCGCATCGTGCAATAACCTGTTCGTGCCTACCGCAGCCCCGCGGCGGGATGATGCAGAAAGCGAAATCGGTGGCGGACGATCAATCCGGCACGATCGTCGCTAACTGGTGGTTTTCTATTTGATGCGCAATAACGAGCTCGCTCACGTTGAAGTCTCGAGCGAGCCCTTGTACGTCGTCTCCATTCATGACAGCGCGCACACGTTGAGCGAGGGCAGCTTGAGGCGCGAGTAGCTCCGCTGAAAACGCGCGAGCGGCCGCCTGATCCCAAGTTAGCGCATCCGTCAAAAGGCGAGGTCCGGAGTCGCATTGGCCCAATAGACAGGCCCCGAGCGCCCGTCCAAGTAGGAAGCGGAGGCTGGCCGTCGGCGGTGCGCTGGGCGTGATCAGAAGCCCTGCGTGCGAATGGGAGAATCCGATGACCGCCTTGACGCGCGTTTGAGCCGATGGATGCAGCGTCTGAGTCGCGATGGTGACGTCCCGCGCGTGCATAAGAGCGTTCAGATCCGATACGCCACGATCGTGCGGAATGCCGGCCCACTTGCGAAATGCATGGGCAAGTTCATAACCAGTCTCGTGTGCGCGAGTTCCACTAAGCGCCATAGGTGATGGGTTCTGGAACTTCACGCCATCGTATTTCGCCAGCATTCCGGCGCCCTGCTTCACATAAGCTGCCGACGCCGTGAGCCCACTCAGGTCTTCGGAATTCAGTAGGTCATTTTCCAAGCTGGCTGGGAGGAAGTCGACTGCGGCATCCAACGTGTCTAGGAGTTGGTCATCGACTCCGTACGGATCGAGCCCAAGTTGTGCAATCCGGCGGCAAAGCCGCTCTTCGCTCTTCATCGAATTGCCGACTTCAAACCAATCGCGCTGCAGACGCGCAACTTCCTCATATTCAGTCTTGTCGAGCCTGGCCAACACGCTATTCACGAATCCCGTGATCCCGGCCTCAACGTCATAGTTAGACAATCTTGCGCGGCCCTCTTCAACGAACCGAATGGTACGACGTTCAGAAACCTCCGCCGGATCAGCAAACCAAGCTGCGATTGCATGGAGGCCGTCAGTCGCCAATGTCAAATCAGGCAATGCCGCCCCTGCGCCGGCGCTGAGAAAGTTGTGGCGCAACATCCACGGGTGAAGTGCTCTTGAAGCGAAGCGGCCGGAGAGGGTCTTGCTCTTCGGGATCTCGCTAGTCAGGAACCAAAAATTCTCGACCAGCCACTCTGCGATCGGGAACATCGATCCATAGACTTCATCGCGTTCGGAGTTCGCTCTTAAATCCAACGCCTTAGTAATGATCTTGCCGTGCAATGAAATCGATAGGCGGCCCCATGTTCGTGCGAGGACGGGGTCCCGCACGCCGGGCGCTTCTTCCCAGACGATGTGGAATGAGAAGGGTGACACGCTATAGGTCCAAATTCTCAGGATACTCCGCCGGTTCGAGCTCGTATCCCTTGTAGTGGCCCATGGGCCCGTTTATGTGACGGGCTTCATAGACGGACCCGTCGAGCACAACCCAGACATACTTCGGAAAGCCGCCGATCTCCTCCCCAACGCGTCCAGCGCGAATTGCTTCGCGAAGCGCATCGGTAAGTACGGACACGTCCTTGGTGAGATCCGCACCGCAAAGCGAAGTTGGGCAGCTCGTTCCGTCCCGGCGCAAAGCCGGTGGACCGGCAAGGCTGGGGTAGCCCTTGTGCTCAGCACTGCCCACGTATCGACAGCGCTCTGCAACTTCGTTCAGTGGGGGCGCTGCTACTGGCCAAAGTTGAACGAGGCGGTGGCGAGGACGACGGTGGCGGTTCCTGCTGCGCACGGCGATACCGTACCTCGGGAGGGGCGCACGGGGGAGCCGGGTGCGCTCGCCGTGAGAACAAACATGTGATCTGAGGCGACGCGAATTTGTACACGCGCGCAGCGGCGTTGGGTCGGCTCGCTCATTGGCGCGAATTCACGTACGTCACGATCGCCGTCGACGACCGAGAGCGCTGCACCGCCGCAGCGCTCGTGTTTCAGTCCTGAAGGCGCTTCGCGTCAACAGCGCAGAGCGCGCCTCGGCCGCTACGCGTACAAGATGCCACTACGCACGCTGGGCCGCGCGCGCTCGCTCTTCTGTTCGGGCTCCGGGAGCATCACGCTGAGCTCGAGCACCTCGGCTTCGCCGCGGCGATCGATGCTGACCTGAACGTGATCCAGATCCACTCGGTCGTACTTGGCGATCACCTGGAGCAGCTCCTGCTGGAGCGCGGGCAAAAACCCAGGCGCCCCGATCCCGCACGCGGTGCGCTCGCGGGACACGATCATTTGCAGCCTGTCCTTCGCGACCTGGGCGGTATTCTCGGGTTTTCGCCAAAACTTGAACCATGTGGACATGGTCACCCCGCGTACACGTTAGAGGGGGAAAACAGGCGCGAGAAGAAGCCGCGCTTCTCCGTCGTGAGAAAGCGGTGCGGCTGGTGCTCGCCGAGGAAGCGCTTGATCGCGTCGGCGTAGGCGAGCGCGGCGTCGCTCTCGGGATCGAGGATCACGGGCGTGCCCTGGTTCGAGTTGTGGAGCACGGCTTTCGACTCCGGGATCACGCCCAGGAACGGGATGCCGAGCAGCTCGAGGATGTCGTCGACTTTGAGCATCTCGCCGCGCGCCGCGCGCTCCGCCGAATAGCGGGTCACGAGCAAATGCGATTTCATGGCCACACCGAGCTCGGCCTTGCGCGTCTTGGCGTCGAGCAGACCGAGCACGCGGTCCGAGTCGCGCACGCTCGAGACTTCCGGGTTGGTCACCACGATCGCCTCGTCGGCGTAGTACATGGCGAGCTGCGCGCCTTTCTCGATGCCCGCAGGCGAGTCGCACAGGATGTAATCGAAGCGCAGCTCCTTGAGCTCCTCGATCACGCGGCCCACGCCCTGCACGTCGAGCGCGTCTTTGTCGCGCGTCTGCGAGGCGGGGAGCACGAACAGGTTTTCGAGACGTTTGTCACGGATCAGGGCCTGGCGCAGGGAGGCCTCGTTTTTGACTACGTTGACCAGATCGTACACGACGCGGCGCTCGACCCCCATGATCAGGTCGAGGTTGCGCAAGCCCACGTCGAAGTCGATCGCGACGGTCTTGAACCCCTTTTGCGCGAAACCGGCCGCGAGACTTGCAGTCGTGGTGGTCTTTCCAACTCCACCTTTGCCGGACGTGACGACGATCACCTTAGCCATTCGGACCTCCCCGCTGGTCGGAGCTGCACGCGGCGTGGCATTGCCCTGCCTGCCGAGCGTTGGCGTGACACCCTGCTCCCCTTGCGTCTCGAACTATTACGCCTCGGCCCGCGGGAGACTTCGGTCCCGCGTGCAGCCCCCATCAACGGCGAAAACGAGGGCCCGCACAAGTTTTCGGCACAGGAAACGGCGGGCCTCGGCGATTACAGCTCGGCGATGATCAAGTGCCCGTTCTCGAGATAGATTTGGGCCGGCCGGCCGCGGCATTTTTCGGGGATCTCGTCCGCGCGCAGGTAGCAGCCCGCGATCGCTACGAGATCGGCCTCCAGGCTCTTGCAGAAGATGCGGGCTTCCTCGTTGCCGTGGGCGCCGGCGAGCGCGCGCCCGCGCAGCGAGGAATAGATGTGGATGTTGCCGTCGGCGATGATCTCGGCCCCAGCGTTGACGGGAGCCATCACGACGGCGTCGCACTGCTCGGCGTAGACAACTTGGCCGGAGCGCAGCGGGGCTCGGAGCATGAGCGAGCCCGGCGCGAAGCCTTCGCGCGGCTGTGGTCGCTCGGGTTCGCCCCGGCGCTCTTCCTGGGTGCCGGCCTGCGCGCGTCCGGTTTGGGCGGGGCGCTTGGCGCCGCCGCGGATCACGCCGAAGCCAGCCTCGCGCGCCTCGGCCCGGCGAGCTTCGCGCAAGTTGCGGATGCCGACCGGCACGACCTTGAGCTCGCGCAGAAGCGCGGCCAGCTCGGAAAGCGAGATCTCTTGGCGTGTGCGCGGCTCCCCCTCGGGATCTTCGTCCGTCCCTTCGAGCGCGGAGAGGTCGACGACGATCGGGGCGTCCAAGAAGAAGCCGGGGAGCTGCTCGAGTTTGCTGCGCAGCTCACGCTTCACGGCGGCGAGATCGGCGGTCGCGAGCCGGAGCACCGTCACCGTGGAGACCATGCCCTCGAGCTCGAATGGGGTCACATCGCGCGTCATGCGCGCCATCCTGCCGTCTCGCTGTGCGCCTGGCCAGTCGAAACGAGGAGCCCGATCTCGCGCAGACGTTCGCGTAGGTAAGCGTCGGCCGTGATCGGCGTGGGGTAGCGGTCCGGGCGATCGGGCCCGACGCAGCTCGGCAAAGTTTCGATCAGGAATTCGGGGTTGAAGTGCAAGAAGAAGGGGAGCGAATAGCGCGCGCGGGCGCGCGCGGGGCCCTCCGGGTTGACGACGCGGTGGGTGGTCGAGCTGAATACGTGGTTGGTCAGCCGCTGCAGCATGTCGCCCACGTTCACGATCACTTGCCCCGGCTGCATGTCGACCGGAAGCCAGGTCCCGTCGGGGCGCAGGATCTCGAGGCCGGGCTCGCCCGCGCCGACCATCAACGTGATCGCGTTGATGTCTTCGTGAGCTGCCGAGCGCACGGCCGGGCCGGGATCGCCGGTGAGCGGTGGATAGTGGAGCGGACGCAGGATGCTGTTGCCGTGATCGATCTTGTCCGCGAACCAGCCGGGCGGGAGCCCGAGCTCTCCAGTGAGCGCCTCGAGCACGCGCGCGCCGAGCGCGTCGAGCGCACGGTAGAGCGCGCACAGGCGCGGCTCGAACGCAGGGATCTCGACCGGCCACACGTTGGGCAAGAGCCCTGGGTGGCGCGCGGGCTCACGCCCGACGTGCCAGAACTCTTTGAGATCCGCATCGCGCCGGTCCTTCGCGCGCTCACGACCGAACGGCGTGTAACCGCGCTCGCCCGCGCCCTCTGGCTGGTGGTAGCGGAGCTTGGCCGACTCGGGCAGCGCAAACAGGTCGCGCACCGCCTCGTACGCGGGGTCGAGGAGCGTCTCGTCGATGGCGTGGCCGACCAGTGCGGCAAAGCCATAGGCGCGGAAGGCTTCGCCGAGCGCGCCTCCCGCCAGCTGGCGGACATCGATGGTGGGAATGGAACTCAACGCTTCGCTCTCCAGTCTGGGTTGCTTCAGGTCCGATCGCGAACATCATCGCGCGGCGGAAGGGGCTGCGTGCGCGTATCGTTATCTATGCGCCGGGCGCGGCAGGGCGACGAAAAAACGGGAGCCTCGGTCGGGATCGGACTCGACCCAAATGCGGCCGCCGTGCTGTTCGACGATCTGCTGGCAGATCGCCAGCCCGAGCCCGCTGCCTTCGTACTGCTTGTCGCCGTGCACGCGCGAGAAGGCGTCGAACACGGCCGTGCAGTGCTGCGGGGCGATGCCGATGCCGTTGTCCTGCACGCAGAAGATGGCCTCGCCGTCGCGCTCCACGGACGAGACGCTCACGCGCGGCGGCTCGCCGGGCCGGCGGTACTTCACGGCGTTGCCCACCAAGTTGAGAAATAGCTGATACAGCCGTTCGCGATCGCCGCGGACCACGGGGAGCGCTCCGATCGTGAGCGTCGCCTGGGAGCTCGCGAGGGCGTCGGCGAGGTCGGCCTCGACCAGCTCGAGGACGGAACGGCAATCGACCTCGGCCTGATCCGCCGGACGCTGCAGCCGGGCGTACGCGCGCAGCGCCCCGAGCAGCGCGTCCATGCGCTGGCTCGCCTTGCGCGAGCGCTCCAGGTAGTCGCGCGCTTGATCGTCGAGCGTGTCGCCGACTTCCTGCGAGAGCGCCTCGAGAAAGCCACGCACGGAGCGCAGCGGCGCGCCCAGATCGTGGGAAGCGGCTTGGGTGAAGTGGCGGAGCGCGTTGTTGGCGAGCTCGAGGGCCGCCAGGGTGCGCTTGTGTGCGGCCACCTCCAGCGCGAGCTTCTGGCGGCTGATGTACAGGTCCAAGAACACGCGCACCTTGGCGCGCAGGACGTAGGCGTTGATCGGCTTCATCAGGAAATCCACCGCGCCCGTGCCGTAGCCGCGCAGTACGCTGTCTTCGCTGCCGTGCATGGCGGTGAG
>CAZYWR010000910.1:0-4805 GCA_964651185.1 uncultured Polyangiales bacterium | reverse complement strand
TGGACGAAGCCTCATTCATGGAGCGCGCTGACGCACGCAAAGAGCCCGGAAAACGCATGCTGCAGGCGCGTGGCGTCGAGCGCTCCGTCGGGTCGGACGTACGAGATCAGGTCCGTCCCGCGCACCAGCTCCATCGCGATGTACCAAGCGCCTTGATGTTCGAACAGCGCGTCGAAGCGGACCAGGTTCGGGTGATGCAAGTCCGAGAGCGCCCGGAACTCCTGCTTGAAGCGCTCGAGCGAGCGGCTGCTGACGCTGACCAGCTCCTTGAGCGCGACCTGTCTGCCGCTGCGAGCGTCGCGCGCTTCGAACACGCTGCCGAAGCCGCCGCTGCCGAGCGGTGCGAGCACTTCATAGTGATGGATGAGCTTTTTTCGCGCGCTCTTCTCGGAGACGCGCGCGGCGATCAGGGCGGGCAGCGCCGGTAAGACCAGGGTGAGGGCGCTCTCCGGATCCTTCCATCCCTGGCCATGAAAGAACGAGAGCGCCGCCGCGCATTTGCGCGAGCCCGCCGGGGAACCTTCCAGCAGCCCTTCCAGGTACGACGCGGCGTGCACGCCCATGTAGTTGATCTTTTCGAATCCTTGGCGCGCGGCGCGCGCGTGCTGCAGCGCGCGCTCTACCGTGCCTTCGAGCGCCGCCACTTGGGCCAGGAGCTGCGCCGCGAACGCTTCGGTGAACACCGAAGATTGCCGCCTGAGCAGGCTCGCGTTCTTGCGCACTTCGGCCGAGATGGCGCGCCGTTCGCTCGCACTCGCGACATCGTAGGCGCGCAACGCCGCGATCGAGCGTAGCAGCATGAGCGCCTCCTTGCCGAAGCGCGTCTTGAGCAAGAACGACTTGCTGAGGCGTTTTTGGTGGAGCTCGAACCAATCGCGCGCCGCGCGGCCGCCCATCAGGGCGAGGGCTTGCTGCGCGCCGACCATGTGACCGAGGTGGGCGAACGAAAACGGCTCCGACGGGAGGGCTGCGATCGCGTCGTCCAGCTCGCGCAGCGCCTCCTGCGGCGCGTTGCGCATCGCGTAGCGGGTCGAGCCGTTGCCCATTCCGGAGAGCAGCACGACCGCCACCTGATCGCGCCGCTCGCGCGCTTCGCCGATCCATAGATCCATCTTTTGCGAAAGGCGCGCGTGCTCGCCGAGGCGATACCAGGCGGTGCCGAGCAGATAGCGCGTCACCGTGAGCGACCAAGGATCGTGCGCCACGTGCGCCTGGTACAAGCTCTCGGCTTGCTCGAGCAGGATGCTGCCGCCGGACCAATCCCAGTTCGCGACGCGCGCCGAGCCCTCCTGCTGCGCGAGCAGGGCTTTGGCCGCCGGATGGTTCGTGCGCGCGCAGAGCTCGCGCGAGCGCGCGAAGAAGCGCTTCCCCGCTTCGTGTTTGCCTTGCGCGTTGTGCAGCCAGCCTTCGTTGGCGTACGCGACGGCCGCGTGGGTGGGCTCGGCGAGCGCGAGCGCACGGCGTGCGTGCTGGCCGCTGAGCGCGAGGTAGGCGCTCGTCCTCAGGATGGCCAAGGCCTTCATCAGATCGTTGAGCAGATCGAGCACGACGCGCGCGCGCGGTTCGTCCGCGACGCGACTCGTGCTCGGCACGTCGTAGCCGGTCAGGCGCAACCACAGCCGATCCCACGCCGCGCGCAGGAACGCGCCGAGATCGCTGGCCGGCAGGCTGACGCGCAGCTCGGCCAAGAGTTGGCGGCAGGTCGCGAGACCGCTGTGCACATCGCCGCTGAGCATCAGCTGTTGCGCCACCTTGGTGCGCAGGCGCAGGCGCTGCTCGTCGCCCACCGCGAGCTCGGCCGCGCGCTGATAGAGCTCAGCCGCTTCGGCGCTGCGGCCGGCGCAGGCGATCGCGTTGGCGCGGGTGGTCATCAGGCGCGTGTAGCGTTCGTCGCGGCGCGACCCGAGCAGCTCGAGCGCGCGTTCGCAGAGCCGCGCAGCCTGCGCGAACGCCAGCGCGCGCGAAGCTTCCTCGGCGGCGCGTTCGTACGCGTTCAGCGCGCGTTGGGGCTCCTCGGCGAGGTCCCAGTGTGTCGCCTGCTCGGTCGGATCTGCGTCGAGGTCGCGCTCCAGGGCCTCCGCGAGCTGCCGGTGCAGAAGCGGCATGCGCTGCTTCGCGATCAGCGCCACCATGACCTGTCGAACGCGGTCGTGGAAGCAGCCGAGCTCTTGATCGCGGCGCGCGCGCAAGAGCTTGGCGCCGAGCAGCACGCTGACAGCCTCGTCGAGCTTGGGGACGCCGAGCGCGTCCGCGAACAGCGCCGCGCGATGGGGCCGCGAGGCGGTCGCCACGAGCTCGAGCAACGAGCGCGCTTGCGGCGGCAAGCGATCGATGCGCGCGCGCAGCGCCGCCTCGAGCGTCAGCGCGCCGCTCGCGCCGAGATCGTGGCTCCGGCTGAAAGGAATGAGCTCGCTCAGGAACAGCGGGTGACCGCGGCTCTCCAGCGCGATCGCGCTGGCCAGCTTCGCGTCGGTGCTCGGCCCGAGCAAGAGGCTGGCGAGCCGCTCGGCTTGCGGTCGAGGTAGCCCGATGATGGGGATGACGTCCGCGCACTGAAGCGCGCGCACCGCCTCGATGTGCGCGAGGATGTTCGGCTCGAGCTCGTTGCGCGGGCGGATCGTGGCGAGCACCAGCACGGGCGGCTTCTGGGCGTCCTCGACGAGCGCGCGCAGCAGACGGAACGACTCGATGTCGGCCCACTGGAGATCGTCGATCACCAGGATCAGCGGGCGCTCTTCGGCGAGCCGCGCGAGCAAGGCCGAGAGCGCGGCGAACGCCTGGAGGCGACGCGCGATCGGATCCGCGGCGGCGTTGCCGCGCGGCGCCTGCACGATGGCCGGGACGTCGCCGAGCACCGGGAAGAGCTGGGCCAAGAGGCTCGCGTCGACCGGCATGAGCGCGTTCGCGCGCTCGCCCATGCGCTTCAGGATCTGCGCGAGCTCGTCGATGCAGCCGTCGAACGCCTTGTACGAGACCTGCTCGTTTTCGTAGCAGCGCGAGCGCAAGGCCAGCGTGCGCGGATCGCGCGCTTGTTGCTGGCGGATGAACTCGGCCACCAGCTCGCTCTTGCCTACGCCGCTCTCGCCCTCCACGAGCACGATGCGCAGCGCACCTTCTTCGGTGCGCATGAGCGCGCGCTCCAGGTGCTCGAGCTCTGCCTCTCGACCCGCGAACAGCCGCTCGGGTGTGAGGCTCGGCGAGATCCACGCAGACGGCGTCCACGCCTGCGAACCGGCGCCCTGGAGCGCCTCGAGCACTTGCGCCCCCGTGGGCCGGAGCTCGGGCGAGGTCCGCAAGAGCGCCATCGCCAGCGACGCCAGATCATCAGGCAGGCCCGAGGCGAACGTGCGCAGGTCGGGCGGCTCGCAGCGCGTCTTTTCGTGCGCCACCGCGATCACGTTCGCGCCTTCAAAAGGGAGCCGGCCTGCGAGCGCCTCGTAGAGGCAGGTTCCGAAGGCGTACCAATCGACGGCGCGCCCCAAGCTGCCTCCCTTGATCTGCTCGGGCGCCATGTACGGGACGGTGCCGACGGCGCCTACGTGCGTCGATTGACCGGCGCTGTCCACCGTGGTTGCGATGCCGAAGTCGAGGAGGACTGTGCGACCTTCTGCCGTCACGCGCACATTGGAAGGCTTCAGATCGCGATGCAGGATGCCGTGACTGTGGAGCGCCTCGATGCCCTGCGCCATGCCCAAGAAGGCTGTGCGTAGGCGCTGCTCGTCGAAGCCTCGCGGATCGGGGCCGACCCGCACGAAGTCGAGCAGGTCCTGGCCATCGACCAGCTCCATCACGATGTACCAGCGTCCCTGTTGCTCGATCAGCTCCTTGATGGAGACCAGATTTGGGTGATGAACGTCGGACAGCGCACGAAACTCTTGCTTGAAGCGCAGCAGGTCGCTCGGCGCGAGGCGCGTGAGCTCCTTCAGGGCAACGCGCTCCCCGCTCTCGCGATCGCTCGCTTCATACACGGCCCCGAAGCCGCCGCTGCCGAGCGGCCGGACGATGTCGAAACGCTGTCCTGCCAGCGTACTGTCGATGCTGTGCCGCACGCAGCTTGCCCCCGATCGATCGCTGCCGAGGCTCGATCGTGACGCAACCGGGGCGTCGCTGTCACCGTGCGCGTGGCCTCCCGTGGATCGCAGCGCTCGAGGCTCGCCGAGCTCGTTGGGGAGTGTTTCCTCATGCCGCCTGTGCGCCAGTCTGCGCGACAGGTGCGGCGCCGTATGCTCGGAGCGTCTCCCGTACGGCCTGTTCGATCGCGCTCGGGTGCACGGCGAAGGCGCGGCGAAAGTCGCTGTCATCGACCGTGAATGGAGCGTTCCATTGGTGGAGCATCTCGGGGATGCCCTGCAGCTCCGGGTCGAAGAGTCCGGCGACCGGCCAGAGCCATGCCGGCACCCGCCAGGGCGCGATCTGGCGTCCCGCCACACGCCCAAAGATCTCGAACAGCGCGCGCGTGGTGCCGTTCCAAGTGGCCGGTAGGATCCAGGGGCGATCCGAGTCCTGCGGCCGCGTGCCGAGCCGAAGCAGCGCCTCGGCCACATCGTGCGTGTAGACGAACGCGTGCGGCAAGTCGGGATCCCCGAGCACGGGCGAGCGCTGCCCGCGCTTGATCTGCTTGAAGAACACCTCGTGAAACACCGTCGTGCGCTGCGCTCGCGGACCGAAGAAGTCGGCCGCGCGGCCCACGCTCACCTGCAGGTCGCCGCGCGCTTGCGCCGCGAAGAACTGGCGCGCGAGCTCGGCGCGCAGCTCGCCTTTGCGGCTCTCCGGCTGCTCGGGCGTGTCGCGCCGGATCACGCCCT
>CAZYWR010000909.1:0-3059 GCA_964651185.1 uncultured Polyangiales bacterium | reverse complement strand
GGTGCGTCGCCGCGCATGCGCACCGGCTGAAGCAGCTTGAGCACCGGCCGCGCCCGCTTGGCGGCTGCCAGCGCGGCCGAGACGCTGACCTTGCTGCCGCGATAAAAGAGCCGCTCGAGCGGCTCCGCCGCGCCGAGGCGCACCAAAGTTTCGGATTCTGCGAGCCGATGCAGGAGCCTCAGGCTCCCGCCTACAACGCGCTCGAGCGGGCCCTGCCTCATGCGGGACGACGGCCGCCGCTCATCTGGATACGCTCTCCCAGGTAAGCGCCGAACAAGGAGATCATGATGCCGAGCAGCCCCGCGACGATGTATGCGAGCATCGACGGCTCAAACCCTTCGGGCGTGATCGCGCGCTGGTAAGCGATGGTCGGCAGCGAGGCCAAGGCGGCGCCCACCGCGGGCTCCAGGAACGTCTTCCCCGGCGACACCACGCCCATGACGATGCCGCCCAAAAACCAGATGCCGACGCTGATGCCGAGGCCCGCGAGCCCCTGCGGATCGAAGGTTTGGATAATGAGCGGCAGGATCACGAGCGCGACCAGCTGCAGCCCCAAGTAAATGCCGCAGGCGATGCCCGCCCAGCGCCACTCGAAGTTCTCCTGCTCGAAGCGCCGGGCGAGCGCCTCTTCTTCCGTGTATTCGCCAGCCCCGAACGCCTCGATCTTCGCGCCGCAGGAGACGCAGCGCTTGGCTCCTGCTTGGTTGTCGAAGCCACACATCGGGCACGTCACGGTTTCCGCCATCGCGCTTCCCTCTTCGCTTCGGCCGGCGCGCGCATTTGCGCGCGAGCAAAACTCGCGGCGACGGGCCGATTGAGCTCCCCGCCCAAGCCCCGTCCCGGAATCGAAGCAGTCGATTGTGACAACAGCCGCGGCGCCATGGCAACTCAGAGCACGGATTTTCGCGTCGCGGTCGCGCCGGGCGCCCATCTCGGTCACCATACCGAGCGGTCTTCCCGCGCGGCTGTGCGCTGCCCTGCAAAGGGCGGCTCCGAGCCTTCCCTAATTGGTGTGGGATCCTGCCGCGCCACCACCAGGAATCGTGTATCGTTGACCAGTTAGCGGTACATCGTAGGCACGATGCGGCCGGCCGCTATGCGGGATATGCCGCGTAGCCACGCCAGCAAGACCCCTTGCCCAGGATCCCACGCTTTGGCGCCCGACGACCTTCCGCCCAGCCTGCGTTCGCCGAGTGATGCCTCCCGGAGTGGCGCGCAGGTAGAACCGGGTTCCTCGGCCGACGGGGCGCGCGCGCAACCAGGCGCCTCCGACGAGGGTTCGCGCGTGGCACGCCGAACGTTGCCTGAGGCGCGCGCTGCGGCGAACGCGCTGGCCGATTGGCGCACGCGCCGCCTGCGTCCGCTCCTCGGCGCGGCGGCGACGCTCGGCAGCATCGCGGCGGTGGCCGCGGCTCTTCGGCCGGCGTGGCTCGGGCATATGGCGGCGCCCGCGCTGTCCGTAGCATTCGCGCTCATGCTGTGGATCGCAGCCAGCCGCAAGCGCGCGGCGCAGGCGGCGCGCGTTCGCCTCGCGCTGGCCGCGCTGTACGGGACGGGCGCGCTCGCGCTGGTGGCGCATGGCCCCTCGGCTGCCGCCGCGCTCGCGCTCGGGACCTACGCGGTGCTCGCGGCGCTCTACGGGAGCGCCCGGCGCACGCGCGTGGCCTGTGGCTTCGCGCTCGCCGCGTTGGGGGGGCGCGCGCTGTGGGCCGCGGGAGCAGCCGGCGCCGCGTCGGCTGGTCTGGGCATGGAAGAGGGGATCGCGTGCGCGCTCTTGGCGGCGGCCGTGGTAGCGCTCAGCGAAGGCGCGGGAGCGCTATCCCGACAGCTCGCCGTCGCGCTCGCGTCGGCAAGCCAGGAGCGGGTCGAGCTCGACGACGAGAAGCGCGAGCGCAAGCGCGCGCAAGGGCAGCTCGCCGAAGCCCAGTCACGCCTGCTGCATGCGCACAAGCTCGAGGTGGTCGGTCGGCTCGCGGGCGGCATCGCCCACGACTTCAACAATACCCTCACCGTGATCCTGAGCTACGCAGAGCTCATCAAGTCGCGGCTCGGCCGCGAGCACCCGGTGGCCGAGCTGGCAGATCAGATCATCCAGGCAGCCGAGCAAGGCGGCGATCTGACCAAGCAGCTCTTGACCTTCACGCGCCGCCAGATCGCCAAGCCGCGCCCGGTCGACGTGCAGCAGATCCTGCGCAACACCGAGCGCGCGCTCTCACTCCTCGTACCGAGCACGATCCGCATCCGGCGCAACGAGAGCCCGGAGGAGCTCTACGTCACGATCGATCCCACGCAGCTCCAGCAGGCGATCCTCAACCTGGCGCTCAACGCGCGCGACGCCATGCCGGCGGGGGGCGACCTCGTGCTCGAAGCCAGCGCCTGCGAGCTGCGCGACCCGGGGGAGCTCCCGCTGATCCGCGGCCATTACGTCGTGATCCGCGTCCGTGACAGCGGCACCGGCATGACCCCCGAGACGTTGGCGCGCCTATTCGAGCCGTTCTTCACCACCAAGGAGCCGGGCCTCGGCACGGGACTCGGGCTCGCCAACGTGCGCGAGACGACCGACGCGGCCGGCGGCCATGTCACCGTCAAGAGCGAGCTCGGCAAGGGCTCCGAGCTGACGCTCTACCTGCCGCGCAGCGACGCCCGCATCAGCGGCGTCGAGACCATGCCGCACCCCCGTCCGGCCCGTCAGCACACGGTGCTCGTGGTCGACGACGAGCCGCAGATCCGCGAAGTCATCCGCACCATGCTCGTCGACAACGAGTACCTCGTGCGCACGGCCGACAGCGCGCGCGTGGCGCTCGAGATCCTGCGCGACGAGCCGATCGATCTCGTGTGCACCGACCTCGTGATGCCGGAGATGTCCGGCTCCAAGTTGATCGACGAGCTCAAGCGCCGAGAGCCGCGGTTGCCGGTGGTGGTCTGCTCGGCCTACGGCACCGACGACGAAGTGAGCCGTCGGGTGACGCGCGGCGAGGTGCTGTTCCTCTCCAAGCCGTTCACGCGCAAGGAGCTGCTCGACGTGGTCGGCCGCGCGCTCTCCTCGCAACCCAAGAAGC
>CAZYWR010000908.1:0-8436 GCA_964651185.1 uncultured Polyangiales bacterium | reverse complement strand
AAGCGCCGGGAAGGCCACAGCCTCGAGGAGGTCGAACGCCTCAAGAGCTCCGAGGCAGTGCGGACTGGACCTTGGTACACGCGCTGGGCCATGTGGTTCTATGCCGACTTCACGCGCTCGCAGGACCGCCTCGTGAGGCTCACGAACCCTACCGCCAAACGGCTCCTCGAAGATGCGCCGCGCAGCGAAGCGAGCGCCGAGACGTATCGCGCGATCAATCGCGCTCCCATGCGCATCTGGAAGGCCCTCTCGACGGCGCCGCACGCCTACCTATTTTCGATCTTCGGGATGGCGGATCGCCTCGACCTTTATCTCTGGCTTCGGCTCATCGCCATGAACGCCCTGCTCCTATCCGCCTTCCTGCTGCAACGGCGCGCCACGACCCGCACCATCGCGAGCTTTCGCGCGCAGGGCTGGTTGTAATCGTTCGACCGTCCGCAACAAGTCAAGGTTAAGCCTCGGGCACCAACGTGCGAACGATTCGCGATATCGACAGCTGACTGTGTCGGCTTGCGATCGGAGTGTCAGCGACATCGCTATCCGGCGCCCTCGGAAGTAAGGTTCCCTACACGGCGAAGGCCGTTCTCGCCGCCCGCGGACGAGGGTTGTTCACGGTCCGCCCTCCCTCGCGATAAATTCGTCGCGTGACCTCACGCACCCGCGAGCTCGCGACGAGCAGTAGCCCGCTTACAGTGCTCGACGAGGAGCGTGGCCAGTTCCTCTTCGCTGCCTGGAAGAACGTGAGCATCTTCTTTTGGCTCGCGCAAGCCACGGGGATGGCCGTGCTGCGGCTCGCGCGCGCCACCGATCCCCTGTATGCGGCGCATCCCGAAGGTGTGTCCAACATCCACGTCGTCCCAGGCGGCACCGACCTCCCGACCACCGAAGCCCAGCGCGAGATGCTCGCGCTGATGAAGAGCCGCGCGGACCGGCGCGCCTGCATGGCCGTGGTGCTCGGCGGCACCGGCTTTTGGGCGAGCGCTCTGCGCAGCTTCATCACCAGCGTTCGCTTCGTCTCACCGCGCTCGCACGCGCTCACCATTCACGGCACCCTGCAGCAAGCTGCGTTCTGGCTGCCGCGGCCCCATTTCGAACGCAGCGGCGTGTGGTTGGAGCGCGCCGAGCTCCTGGCGGCCTTACAGAGCGTCGAGGAGCAGAGCCTAGCTTTGCGCGCCACGGTCTCCGCGCACAAGCTCGTTACGCGGCGTTGAAAGAACGGTAAGATTTCTGCGCCATGTAGGAAAGCTTGTAGGGCATCAAGAATGCAAGTCCAACTGCCCTCCTGATATGGCACCATGCCACCGGTAGCAAGGAGGTCATGGATGGCTTGGAAGAACCTGCGCAGTGTGCACCTCGCGGGCATCACCGCTGCGATACTCGGATTCAGCCACGACGCGTACGCCGACGGCGGGAACGGCCACGGCGGCGAGAACTTGCAGTGCAGCGGTGACAGTCAGGTCACGCGCGGACGCGATCTGTGGATCAAGGCGACTTTTGGGGGCGAGAAGTTCTTCTCCAAGATCATGCCGAATCCTCCCTTCAGCCTCGTGCTCGGGCTCGACGTCATGCTGCGCTCCCCGCGCGCGACGCGCTTCGACGATTGGGGCGTGGTCAACGATCCCGACTGCAGACCGGGCGACGCCAGCACCTTCGGCTTCGACAAGTGCAAGGACCCGAACTCCGCCGGCACCGTGGGCGTGCGCAAGTTCCCGAACCCCTCCTTCAACGCTTCGCAGCCGCCGTCCGCAACCAACCCGCCGGTCTTGATCGGCGTGTCCTGCGCGGCGTGCCACGCGGGCCTCGATCCGCAGAACCCGCCTGCCAACCCCAACGAGCCGCGCTGGGAGAACATCCACCTGACGACGGGCAACCAGTTCGATCAGATCGGAGAGATCTTTGCCGCGAATCTGAGCCCGAACGATCCTCGCTACCAGGTCTTCCATTCGTGGGCCCCGGGCACGGTCGACACCACGGCGATCGAGAACGACGGGATCAACAACCCCGGCATCATCACGCAGTTCTACGAGTTCCCGAAGCGGCCTTACTTCGACCACCACTACTTCGGCGTGCTCGGCAATTCGCACCGCGCGGGCCAGGGCGGCGAGGATGACGTAGGCTGCGAGCTCGCGAGCTTGCGCGTCTACTTCAACATCGGCATGTGCGCCGCCGAGTGCATGATCCCGCACCTCTCGCCGCAGTCGCCGATCGATCTGACGGAGTGCGAGCAGCGCTGCCCCGATTTGCGCGACGCCGAGGCCAAGGTCGGCGACCTGTGCGCCTTCATCAACGACGCGAAGTCCACGCCCGCCCCGGCGCTGGAGAAGGCGCCGCACGGCAAGAGCTTCATCGACAAGAAGGCAGCCAAGCGCGGCGAAGGAGTGTTCGCGCACAACTGCGCGTCCTGTCACTCCAACGGCAAGAAAGACAAAGACAACAGCTGGACCAACGACCTGCCGCTGCCCGCGACCGGCTTCAATCCCACGATCGGCGAGCCGCCTGGCGCGATCGGTACCCAGAAGTGCCGCAGCCTCAGCACCAACTGGTTGACCGGCAGGATCTGGCAGAACTTCAGCTCCGATGAGCTGAAGCAACGCGGCCCTGGCTACTACCGCAACGTTCCCCTGCTCGGCGTATGGGCGACCGCGCCGTTCCTACACAACAACCGCCTCGGCGAGTACTCAGGCGATCCGAGCGTCGCCGGCCGCGTCGCCACGTTCGAGGAGGCGTTCGATGAGCTGCTCAACCCCGGCCAGCGCGACTTCAATGCCTCGATCGTCGTGTCCTCCGCGCCGGTCACGCTGCCCTCCGGCACGACGCTGCCGGCCGGCACGCCCGTGAACGCGTTCGCGAACGTCAACCCGGCGACCGGCCAGAACCTGTGCCCCGAGTACGTCGAAAACGGCGGACACTACTTCGGCGCATCGCTCTCCGACGCCGATAAGTACGCGCTGCGCGAGTACTTGAAGACGCTCTGACGGACCGCCGCGAGCGCGATCGCACCCCGAATCGATCGCGCTACACCGTTGCCCGCTTGCAGCGACAACGTGCACCGCGCGCGAGCGCGGTGCCGCGCGCAGGCCGGCGCTCTCCGCATGCGCGCTCCGAATGCCCTTGCACAGGGCCGTGAGCGGGTCGCTCTCCTCGACGACCACCCTGAGCACGCAGGTCGCCGCGACATCCATCTCGAGGGTCGCGCGGTACTGCTCAGCGAGACGAATGATGGTGACGTTGCAGCACGCTCGCTCCGAGCGGCGCCCCGTCTTGTCGACGGATCCGTACCATTCCTTGGCGAGCGCCAACAGTTCTTCACTCGGTAACAGACCTCGGAAAGTGACCTGCAGCATGCGTCACCTCGTGTTCCCCCGCTCACGAGCACGCACTCGCGCCCTCGCGTGGAATGCACGCGCAAGCGGGAGGGCAGCCGAGCAAGGTCAGCTTTGGTCGGAAGTCTCAGGCCGCGCAACCACAATCGGGCCATGCCGGCAATTCACGAAGACGTCACTCTGCTTTGTGGCTGCGAGTCAGGCGCTCTTGTGTTCGATCCCGACTTTATCAGGGCGGTCCGCCCCGATACGGACGTCTACGGAATGCGCACGCGGATCTTTTCTCGCGAGGAATCGGAGCAAAACCTGAGGACGAATTCGCGCATCGCGAGGCGAGCGCGCGAATCTCGATGTCCGATTTTCGCGCGCTCGACGCGCAGGCGATCGATACCGGACCCGTCAGTATGCGGAGGCTGCCTGCGCGTCGATTTCGCCCGACTCACGCGCGCTCGCGTGCAGCCGCTCGGCCCGGTGATCTTTTGCGATCAGCACGTACAGAGATGGCACCACGAAGAGCGTGAATAGCGTTCCGATGGTCATCCCGCCGACCAGCACCACGCCGATCGAGTTCCGCGCCGCAGCGCCCGCGCCGCTCACCAGCGTGAGCGGAAAGTGACCGACCACGGTGGCGATGGTGGTCATCAGGATCGGGCGCAGGCGCGTGCGCGCGGCCTCGCGCACCGCCTCGAGCTTGGGCGTGCCGCGCTCCTGCTCGGCGTTCGCGAACTCGACGATCAAGATGCCGTTTTTGGACACCAGACCGACCAAGGTCACGAGCCCGACTTGCGAGTAGATGTTCATGGTCGTGGTCCAGCCTTCGGTCAGACCGAACCTCATCCCCGGGGGCCCTGCGAACTTGAGGAAGCTGAAGATGAGCGCCCCGAACATCGCCAGTGGCACGGAGCCGCCGAGGATCACGAACGGGTCGCGGAACGAGTTGAACTGCGCCGCCAGCACCAAGAAGATGAGCAGGAGGGCCAGACCCATCGCGGGTAAGAACTTGCCGCCTTCCTGGCGCAGCTGGCGCGACTCGCCCGTGTAGTCGAGGCGATAGCCGGGCGGCAAGATCTTCGCCGCGGTATCTTCGAGCACCTTCAGGCCCGCCTCGAGCGAGCGCGGCGCGACGCCCGAGATCTTGACCGCGTTGAGCTGCTGGAAGCGGTTCAGCGTGCGCGGCTCGACGCCCTTGCGTACATTCGCGATCGCGCGCAGCGGCACCAGCTCCCCGCGCGGTCCGCTCACGTGCACGTCCATGAGCTGCTCGGGGTTGAGCCGCGAGGCGCGCTCGATCTGCGCGATCACCTTGTAGCTCCGCCCCTCGATGTTGAAGCGGTTGATGAAGTTGCCGCCCACCATCGCGCCGAGATCCGAGCCGATCGCAGACAAGCTCAGCCCCATCGACGCGATCTTGTCGCGGTCGAGCACGATGTCGCTCTTGGCCTGATCGATCTTGACGTCCAGGATGGGCGGGAACGCGAACTGTCCGCTCTTCATCGCGGCATCCGCGAGCTCGCGCGCGAACGGCAAGATGTCCTCGTGGTTGGCCGTCGAGGCGATCACGAACTCGACCGGGAACAGCCCCGCGCTCGGCAACGCCGGCGGCAGGAACGCCGGTACGCGCACGCCGGTGATGGCGCCCAGCTTGCGTCCGAGCTCCTCCTGGATCGGGAAGATGCTGCGCTTGCGCTCGCCCCAGGTCTTCGCGATCATGCCGCCGAAGGCCAAGGACGGGGTGGTCAGCTGAAAGCTGTGGTCGAACTCGGCCGTATCGTCGTACAGGTCGAAGACCTCTTCCGTGTACGGCGTCAGCTGCTCGAGCGTCGCGTTGGCGGGCATCTCGAGCGCACTGAACACGACGCCCTGGTCCTCGACCGGCGCGAGCTCGCCGGGTGAGAACATGTACATCGGCACGACCAAAATCGTGAGCACGATCCAGACGGCGTATACGGCCGGCCGCATGCCGAGCGTGACGCCGAGCGCGCGATCGTACGCGTTGCGTATCCGATCGAAGCCGCGATCGATGGCGCGCGAGAGCCAGCCCTGGTGGTCCTGGCGCTCCTCCAAGAGCTGCGAGGACATCATCGGCGAGAGCGTCAGGGCCACCACGCCGGAGATGAACACCGCGCCGGCGAGCGTGAACGCGAACTCCCGGAACAGCGCGCCCGTCAAGCCGCTCTGGAAGCCGATCGGCGCGTACACCGCGGCCAAGGTGATGGTCATCGCGACGATCGGGCCGACCAGCTCGCGCGCGCCCTGATACGCTGCCTGCATCCGCGTCTTGCCCTCGCGGATGTGCCGCTCCACGTTCTCGACCACCACGATCGCGTCGTCGACCACGAGGCCGACCGCGAGCACGATCGCCAGGAGCGTGAGCAGGTTGACCGTGAAGCCGAACACCTGCATCAGGAACACGGCGCCGATCAGCGAGACCGGGATGGCCACGAGCGGCACCAAGACGGTGCGCAGCGAGCCCAGGAACAGGAAGATCACGACGATCACGATCAGGACCGTCTCGCTCAAGGTCTGCACGACCTCGTGCACCGCGTTGTCGATGTACTTGGTCGAGTCGAAGGCGATGCCGGCCTGCATGCCGCTCGGCAGCTGGCTCTCGATCAGGTCCATCTCCTTGCGGACCTTGCCGATCACGTCGAGGGAGTTGGCGTTCGGCAAGACCCAGACGCCCATGAACACGGCCTTTTTGCCGGACATGCGGACGTCTTGCTCGTACGTGTCGGCGCCCAGCGTCACGTCGGCGACGTCCGAAAGCCGGACGAGCGCGCCCTGTTCCTCACGGATCACCAGGCGCTTGAATTCGTCGACGTTCTCCAGGTTGGTGTTCGCCGTCAGGTTGACCTGCACCAGCGCGCCCTTTGTCTGCCCGACCGCCGACAGGTAGTTGTTGGCGGCGAGCGCAGCGCGCACTTGGGACGGGCTCACGTTGAGGGCAGCCATCTTGTCCGGCTTGAGCCAGGCGCGGATCGCGAACGTCCGTCCGCCCAAGATCTCGGCGCGCTGCACGCCATCGATGGCCGACAGCCGCGGCTGCACGACGCGGATCAGGTAGTCCGTAACCTGATTGTCCTCGAGGATGTTCGAGCCGAAGCTCAGGTACATGGCCGCGTACTGCGAGTCCGACGGCTCGATGTGAATGGCGGGGATCTCCGCCTCGGGCGGCAAGTCCGCGCGCACTTGGTTGACGCGCGCCGTGATGTCCGCGAGCGCCGAGGCGGCGTTGAAGTTGAGCTTCAGCCGCACGTTGATGGTCGACAGGCCCTGCACGCTCTGCGACTCGATGTAGTCGATGCCGTCGGCGGCCGCGATCGCGCGCTCGAGCGGCGTCGTGATGAAGCCGCGCACGAGGTCCGCGCTCGCGCCGGTGTAGACCGTCTGCACGGACACGGTCGCGCTCTCGAGCCGCGGGTACTGGCGCACCGTGAGCGTGCGGATGGCTTGCAGACCGGCGATGATGATCACCAGGTTGACGACGATCGCCAACACCGGCCGACGGATGAAGATGTCCGTGAACTTCATGACGCCTCAGCGGTTGACGGGCCGGGGATCGAGCGAAGGCTCGGGCCTGATGTGGTTGTTGACCGCGATCTTGGCGCCGTTGCGCAGCTTGAACGCGCCCGCGCTGACGACCTCTTGTCCGGCGCTCACGCCCTCGAGCACCGCCACGAAGTCGCCACGTTCCTGCCCCAACCTCACGAACTGCTGGCGCACTTGACGTACGGGGAAGCTCGGCGTTTTCCCTTCGGTGGTCTGCGTCGACGGCGCGGGCCCGCTCACGGGCTCGACGATGAACACCGAGTCACCGTAAGGCGCGTGCACGACCGCGGTCATCGGGATCGCGACCACCTGCTTGCGGTCGGGCAACAGCACGGCCACCCGCGCGAACATGCCTGGGCGCAGCTTTTGACCAGGGTTCGGCACGCTGGCGCGCACGCGCAAGCTGCGGGTCGCGCGGTCGAGCGAGGGATCGATCGCCACGATCTGTCCGTCGGCCGTGAGCTGCTCGCTGCCTTCGATCGTCACGCGCACGGCGAGTCCGGTGCCCAAGCTCGGGAGCTCCTGCTGCGGTAGCGTGAAGTCCACATACACCGAATCGAGCGCATCGAGCGTGGTCACGGTCGTGCCCGGACTCAGGTATTGGCCCAGGTTCACGGCGCGAATGCCGAGGCGGCCCGCGAAGGCCGCGCGCACCGTCTTGCGGTCGATCTGCGCGTTGAGCGCCTCCACTTCGGCCGTGGCGGCCGCGAGCGCCGAGGCGTCGGCGTCGAGCTGCGATTGCGAGACGGTCCCGGCCTTGGCCAGATCGCGCGTCCTATTAAAGGTCTGCTGCGCGAGCTGACGGCGCGCCTGCGCGGTCGCGAGCTGGGCGCGCTCGACGCTGTTGTCGAGCTCCACCAGCACCTGGCCGGGCTTGACCAAATCGCCGGATTCGAAGTGGATTTTTTTTACGACGCCGGCCGCATCGTTGCTCACCGCCACGCCCTGTGCGGCGGCCACGCTGCCCACCGCGGAGAGCGTTCCCTCCCAATCGAGCACGCGCGAAACGTCGGTGCTGACCGACTCGGGCGGGGGTCCCGCCTTCGCGAAGGCCTCGCCCGCCTTCATGAGGCCCGAAATCTGGCTCGCCTTGACACCGACGAGTCCCCCGACCACGAGCAACAGACCCAGAATTGCCACGATATACCGCGTCATGTTCCACGCTTTAGCAGTGAAGGGAGTGGGCCCAGCCCGATGGCGCGACCTCACGCCTCTGTCCGCACGACAACGCATCGAGTTACAGCGCGCCCTCGACGCGAGCACGCGGAAGTGAGATAGAGGCCAGGAGGAGTTGAGGACCCGTGTGGTAGATACGACCGTTCGCCCCCATACAAGGGCTCGGTGGCCGGCGCAACAAGCGCCCGTCACGTGAGCGTCGGCCACGGATCGACATCGCGCCCGCCGCGCAGTTCCCGCGCACCGCTCTGCGCGGTCTGTGATAACGATGAGGGCGCTCCGGGGCGCGGGGCCGGCCCGAGGCCGCGCTTCCGCTCCGCTTAGTCTTCAGGACGGATGGTAGGCATGCCCGAAGGAACGGCCCTTGTCCGCTGCGCCGCGTGCGGCG
>CAZYWR010000907.1:0-3858 GCA_964651185.1 uncultured Polyangiales bacterium | reverse complement strand
ACCGCGCTCGCGCGACTCTTACACTGGACGCGGCTCCGTCTGCTTTGGCTGCTCTTGTCCTGTTATCTACTCGGGGCATCGCTCCCCGGGCCAGGTGCTGCGCTGCGCCACGTCAGCGTCGGCACTCTGCATGTGGGAGGCGGAAGTCTCGAGCTCAGCGCGCCGCTCCTGTTGCTCGCGTTTCTGCTGTTTAACGCTGGGTTGGGTGCGCGCGTGCAGGAGTTGCGCCAGCTGTTGCGGCGACCGGCTCTGATCGCGGCGGGGTTGGCTGCCAATTTCGCGCTCCCGGTCGCATTTGCGATCGCCGTGATAAGCGTGCTACGCGCCTGGCCGGAGCCCGATGAGACGCAGAACATCCTGGTCGGCCTCGCCCTGATCGGAGCCATGCCGATCGCTGGCGCCTCGACAGCCTGGGCGCAGAACGCTGATGGCAATGTTGCACTGAGTCTGGGATTGGTGCTTGCGTCCACGTTGCTAAGTCCCGTGCTTACGCCGTTCGTGTTGCGCGCGCTTCAGCCGTTGGGGAGCGGTGACTACGGAGAGGACCTGGGAGAGCTCGCGGAGTCTGGCACGCAGCTCTTCTTGACCGCAGCGGTGGTCGTCCCTTCGCTCGCCGGAATCGCGGTCCGCCGTCTGCTCCCTACAGCGCATTTTCGCCGCGTCCAGTCTGAGACGAAGCTTGCCAACCTGCTTGTCTTGTTGCTGCTCAACTACAGTAACGCGGCGCTCTCGTTGCCCGGCATCCTGCACGAGCCCGACCTCGATTTCTTGGCTTTGGTCGCGGCCATCGTCGCCGCGTTGTGCGCGCTCGCCTTCTGGCTCGGGGCGTTCATCGCGAGGGCGCTGCGCGGCTCCGACGCGGACGCCCTCGCGCTCATGTTCGGGCTCGGCATGAATAACAACGGCACAGGCTTGGTGCTGGCAGCCAGCGCGCTCGGCGACCATCCGCTCGTGATGATTCCGATCCTCTTCTACAACCTGATCCAGCAGATCGCCGCGGGTGTCGTCGACCGCCGCGCGCGCGAGCGGTCACGGGCACACGCGCCCTAAGCACGGAGCACGTTAGATGCCGCGCACAACTTCGCAGAGCACCTCGACCGTGAAGGTTGCGCCCCCTTGCAGGTCGTCGCACGCCTTGCCCGTGAGCACTACGGTCTTGTCGTCGGGGCCGAGCGTCCAGCCGTCGCTCGGCTTCTGAAAGTCGCGGGGCTGTCCGCCGACCGTCACCTGCACGTACGAGGCATCGCTGACCGCCTTCTCGAGCTGGTAGGAGCACGACAGCACGCGCTGTACGATAGACTCGAAGGTGCTCATTAAGTCCGCACCGCTCGAGACCGAGTGGTGCTGTGTCTCGCCGGTGCCACCGGCCGCGGCCATCTGGTCGAGTTGGCCTGCGAACTGCGTGCCCGCAGTTTGGTAGCCTACAACAAAGGTCTGCACACCAGCATCTGCCAGAGCTTTAATCGCATCGAGCGTCTGCTGTCTCGCTGCGTGATCAATGCCGCCGAGCGCCGACAGTCCGCTTCCGCCATCAGAGCAATTGGGATCACCGTCCGTCACGAGCAACACGTACTTCGGCGAGATCGTTCCCTGATCGGCCACAACGGGCTCGTTCAACACGTTGAGCGCTTCCGTAAGCGTGGCGGCAGTCGGCGTGAACCCGCCCGGCGACATCGCCCCGAGGGTTTGGGAGATAGCGTCGGCGTTATTGCTGGCAATGGGCACGTCGAGCTTTCCGGCGGCGCACGCATCCGGACCGATCAGGCTTCCGAGCAGGTCGTCCGCATTACCCTGCGTCCCATTGAAAGCAGGAAATGTCATGAGCCCGAAATCGATCTGCTGATCAAACGAGGCAGTGACCTCGTTGACGGCTTGCACCGATCCACTCCAACGATCGGTGCCCGTGTCATTGAGCGCTGGCGACATGCTTCCGGAACGATCGAGTACGATCAACATCTCGGGCGTAGCGAGCGCGGTATGCACCGTCGCACGCTCACACGTGTCGTCTACGGCGCCGCGGCCGGCGTCTTTCTCGTAGGAACTCGCACCGGTGTCGCGCTTGCTTGTGACGGTTCCGGCATCGCGTCCGGCGCCGGCTCCGTAAGCGTCGACATTCCCGCTCGTATTGCTGCTGTTGCTGGAGGTCGCGCCAGAGTCCGCGTTCCCACAGCCAACAGCCAGCGCCACTGCAACCGAAGATAAGGTGATGGCTCGCATGGCGGCCCTCCGACTCTGACTTGCCCGCTCGCAAGGTTTCTCTTCACGGAATCTTATGGTGTACTGATGACGGATCGATGGTGCTCCGGACACGTCAGGTGGGATGGTCACCGGGGTTGAACGCGTCGTGGGCGAAACCGGCTCGTCGGCCGAGCCGGCGCGCTTACTACTGAGGCCGCTTTTCGCGCGGTTCACGAAGGGAAAGCATGGATTGCACTCCCGCATTGTGCAGATGACCGCCCGCGATCACGCAGCGCTCGCGATTCGCCTCAACGCTGTCTACTCCGCGGCTGCGCGTTGCGCGCGAGCCGTTCGGGCGTTTTGGCGCAAAGAGGCCCTGTGTTGGTTTATGCGTCGAACGCCGTTGCGCGGGTCCTCGCGCGACCGTAATCCGTATCTCATAAGCAAGAGTAACCGCCGTGGAGAATGCCTCCCACGCCACCGGTCAGCGCGCCTGCCGGCCAATGTAGCGTGAAGAAGTAACACATCTCTTCCATCGTGCCTCGACCGAACGTCGCGAACCCGCTGTAATCGCAGGTTGTGGTCAAGGTGTCGCCGGGCTCTAGGATCGTGTTTAGGACGTAATAACGCTGATTCTCGAAGCTGAAGTCCGCATCATGGATCGTCTCCTGCTGGCCGTTCGCACGATTGACAACCACGGTCATGTGGTTGCCCAACAGGTGCATGTGAGGCTGAGCAGCGATGAGATGGATCTCGGTCGGCTGCGGCACACAGGTGCCCGTAGCGCTGATACCGAGGATCGCGTCTGTACCGACCCAAGACAATCCGGCTTCGTGCGTGGGCACTCTCTTCGTCACGCAGAGCTTGGTGCCCGAGGCATCCTGCGCGTCGAAGCCGGGATTGTTGTAGTGGGCTTCGAGCGTGAAGCCGGTGCCGCCTTCGAGCTTTTGGCCCACGTCAGGATCGAGGTAGAGCGGACTCGCGCCCGGCGCCCAACCATACAAGAGCTCTTCATCTGCGCCATGCGTTCCAAGGCCCGGAGTCGATGTGCCGTCGAGGAATGGGCTACCGTTGTTGAAGAGGAGCCAGTGATGGATCACGCTGGCGTTGTCCGTGACATTCTCGATCGAACGCGTATAGCGAGCGCCTTGCCACGGCGCGGCGAAGTAGAACTCCATGTACAAGTCTGTCGCGCCGCCCGGAACGGTAAACTTCTGGGTCTTGTCGCCGTCTGCGTGCGCAACTAAGTCGTAGCACTCCATGTCCGGGTCGTCGTACTCGATGGGCGTAACATGTGCGCCGCCGCTCCCGCCTGGCCTGGGTGCGGCGCCCGCGTCGCCCCCTCCCGGCATCTCGGCACCTACGGTGATCGCGCACGACCCAGTCGCGCCTTGCGCGCCGCCCTGGGCCCAGTCGCGCAAGGTCATAAGTTCGGCCGCGCTCAGCGCTGGCTTCGAAGTTGGCGGCATCTTACGGTTGGTGTCGCTCGGCGCCAGGCGGGATGGGATCTCTTGGTAGATCTTTGGCGACTTGCCCGAAGGGGAGCTCGCTTGGAAGTCGTCTAACGTCAAGAGCTTCATCGGGGCGCCGTACAGCTTCTTTTCGTTGTGGCACTCGCTGCAGTGCTCGCTGACAATCGCCGCGACGTCGCACGGAACGCCTGATCCGCTCGACGAAGGC
>CAZYWR010000906.1:0-7156 GCA_964651185.1 uncultured Polyangiales bacterium | reverse complement strand
CGTCGGCCGGATTGCCGGTGAAGTTGGGCCGCTCCTTCTTGCCGCGCATCGCCGCGCCGATGCTGCTCGGAAAGCGCAAGATGGTCTTGTTGTACTCGGCCACGCTCTCGATGTAACGCCTGCGCGCCACGGCGATGCGGTTCTCGGTGCCCTCGATCTGCGCCTGCAAGTCGCGAAACTGCGCGCTCGCTTTGAGATCCGGATAGGCCTCGGCCACCGCGAACAGCCGGCCGAGCGCGCCCGAGAGCTGGTTTTGTGCGGCTTCGAAGGCCTGGAGCTTGGCCGGATCGTCGATGGTGGATGCGTCGATGTTGACCTTGCCCACGCTGGCGCGCGCCTCGATGACCTTCTCCAAGGTATCGCGCTCGAAATTGGCCGAACCTTTGACCACGTTGACCAAGTTGGGCACCAGATCGGCGCGCCGCTTGTACTGGTTTTGCACCTCGGACCACGCTGCCTTGACGTCCTCGTCGCGCTCGATGACCTCGTTGTAGCCGCAGCTCGTCATCAGCAACGCCGACGCGACGAGCGCCAAGGTGCGCGCTATGCCGGAAGCGCTGCGCGCGCGACCCAAGCCGCGCGACCCTACGAGATGCGCGAAAAACGCCGTGACGTACGACCTGCCAAACGCGAACGAAGAGCGAATGATGGGCGACATGATCAGCATGCCTGCACTATGCGTCAGCCGCCTACAGCTCGCCACGCGCGCGCACGCCCCCGGAAACTCGGATGTCGTCTCCCCCGCTCGATCCGTGAAGGCAAGCTGCTTTCCTGATCGGCGCGGTGCAGTTCGTCAACGTAGCAGGAAGTCCTGTCGAGGAGCTCAGATCGCGTACGGCTGCTCGACGAGCACGGCGCGGGCGCGGGCGCGCAGGCTCTCGTCGAGCGCGCCGTGCGCGGCTTGCGCGAGCGCCTCGGCGAACGCCTGCGCGCTGGCGAAGCGGTGCGCAGGCAGCTTGGCGAGCCCCAGCGCAAACACCAAATCGACGTCGTCGAACACGTCTGCGCGCGACGTCGGCGCCACCGGCATCTTCTCGAGGATGGAGGAGAGGATACCCGGGAGCCCGCCCGTGAACGGCGGCTCGCCGGTCAGCGCGCGGTAGGCGATCGCCGACAGACCGTATACGTCGGTGCGCGCGTCGAGGTCGCGCTCGCCGCGCGCTTGCTCGGGCGCCATGTACTGCGGCGTACCGATCAACTCGTTGGCGGTCAACGTGACGTCGAGCCCGCCGCTCAGCTTGGAGACGCCGAAATCGAGCACCTTCCACACCGGCTCGAGGCTCTCCTCGCTCATGGTGCGGAATACGTTGCTGGGCTTGAGGTCGCGGTGCACGACGCTGCGAGCGTGGG
Organism: uncultured Polyangiales bacterium; assembly: GCA_964651185.1. Taxonomy (GTDB): domain Bacteria; phylum Myxococcota_A; class Polyangia; order Polyangiales; family DASUME01; genus DASUME01. The sequence continues at coordinate 5,806 of CAZYWR010000906.1, read as the reverse complement.
CTGCCTCGAGCCCGGCAGCGACCTGCCGCACCATGTCGCAGACCTCTGCGATCGGCAGCCGCCCGCGTTCGCGCAGATAGCTGCCGAGGTCGGAGCCGCTCAGACGCTCCATGGCGATATACGGGAATACAGCCTCCGCATCGCTCACACCGAGCACGCGCACCACGTGCGGCGAGTCGATGGCCGCCGCGATCGCCGCCTCGCGCTCGAAGCGCGCGAGCGCCGAGCGCTCGCCGAGAAAGTCGAGGCGCAGGAGCTTCAACGCCGCGGGTACGCCATCGGTACGCCGCACCGCCGCGTAGACCTCGCCCATGCCGCCGCGCCCGATCACCTCGCCCAGGCGGTAGCCATCGAGCTCCTGATCGGTGAAGCGACCGGGCCCTCCCAGGCCAGCGGCCTGCTTGAGCGCGTCGCGCGCTTCACGAAAGAGCGCGTCGCGGTACGACGCCTCGCGCACCGCGCGCTCGAACTGCTCGACCACGCGCGCCATCTCACGCCGCATCAGGCGCCCCGACGCATAGGCCGCCGTGTACAGCACGAGCACGATCACCACGCCGCCGTCCCACTGCCACTGGGCCGAGAACTCCACCGTCATGATCGGTTGGTAGTCGAACAATCGGAGGCGCACGAGCAGCGCGGCCAGCGAGGTGCCGAACACGATGATGCCGAAAGACAGCCGCGCGATGCGCCCGATCGCCGAGCTCGCGAACAACAAGAGGCCGAGCGTCACGGCCGCGCTGAACAAGGACAAAAGTCCGAACGCGAAATTCGCGACCACCACCGCGACGCAGGTCAGGACCGCTACCCGCGTCAGCTCGCGGTAGTCGATGTACTGGCGAGTCTCGACGCGGATCCAGCTGAGCACGAACAGCCCCAGCATCACCAGCAGCGAGCCCCACGCGAGCTGCTTGAGCCAGCGATCGGCCGGGAACAGCGCCACGATGACCATGCCTGCTTGCACCAAGAGCAGCATGGCGATCGCCAGCACACGCAGGCGGGCGAGGCCACCCGCCTCGAGCGCGCTGCGCACGGTCGTGCCGGTGATCGAACCCGGGGGCGCATCACTCTCGCGATCGCGCGCCTCGTCTTGCTCGCGCGCGCGCCGCGAGCGCATCGCGCCCGAGTGCGACGGAGCGCGGAACGATCGCGGATGTTCAGACCGCGTGGGGCCGGGGTTGTCGCTCGAGTCGACCACTTCTCGCGCAGTGTAGCCGTTTTTGCGCCGTCTTCGAAGGACACTCCGAGATGAGCGCATGACTCTCAGCCCATCCGCGACACCACGCTGAGCGGCAGCTTACGCATTAGTAAACCGAGCGGCGCCCACGGCCAGCTCGGCACGAAAGCTTCGGGCTTTTCTCGTTCGATCGCCTTCACCAACGCGCGGCAGCCGGTCACGGTATCGACGATGAAAGGTGTGTTCTTGAGCTTCTCGTTGATCTCCGTACGAATGTAACCGGGATAGATCGTGCTCACTTTGATCGGCGTGGCGAGCAGCTCGGCGCGAATGCCTTCGGTGAGCGCAGCGAGCCCGGCCTTGGTCGCAGCGTACGTGGTCAGATTGCGCGGCATCCCACGCATCGCGCTCATCGAGGAAATAGTTACCAGGTGCCCGCTGTTTTGCTTACGTAAGACTTCGAGAGCCGCCTCACACTGCGCGAGCGCTGCGACGAAGTTCGTCTCGGCAGTCTTACGGTTGGCGTAGAAGTATCCAGTTCCGAGCGGCTGCCCTTTGCCGAGCCCGGCGTTGACGATGATGCGATCGATCGCGCCGAGCTCGGCGTGAAAGGCGCGGAACACCTCGAACACCTGGTCGTAGTGGGTGACGTCGAGCGCTCGGACGGCGATCCGCAGCGTGGGGTGCTCGGAAGAGAGCTCCGCCTTGAGGGCTTCGAGCCGATCGAGTCGGCGCGCGCACAGCGCCAGATCGCGCCCGAGCTTGGCGAACTCGCGCGCCATGCCGGCGCCGAGCCCGGAGCTCGCGCCTGTGATCAGGATGGTCTTGCGGAAGGGCATGGAGAACCTCAGCGATAGGTGATGAGCCGCTTGCCTTCGCGCTCGAAGTGGGCGTGCTCGTTCAAGGTGCTCAGGGTCACGCCGCGCTCGCCGAGGAGCAGCTTCGTCACCGAGGCGTTGGCTAGGCTGGCGCTGAGCGAGAGCGTGCGCGTGTCGCCGAGCTCGAGCAGCTTGCGGCAGATCACGCTGATCACACCGCCCGACGTGAACACGAGCGCACTTTCGGAGCGGCCGAGTCGGGCCACCAGGCGCGCCAGCGCGTCCTCGACACGCGCGCAGAAGGCTGGCCAGCTCTCGCGGTACTCGCCGTGGAAGGCGCCGTCGAGCCAGCGCGCCATGGCCCGCTCGAACATGCCTTGGAAGGCGCGCTTCGGGTGTTCGTGTGCGGCCACCTCCGCGGCCAGTGCCGCCTGACTCTTGTAGCGAGGATCGAGCCCGGCCAGCACCTCGTTGTGGTCGTACTCGTCCCAGCCGCGATCCTCTTCCCAAGATCGCACGGCGGCGCGCGCGACTTGCTCTTCGGCGCCCTGCCCTCGCGCGAGCGCTGCCAGGCACTCGTCCGCCGTCTGCTGGTGACGGCGCAGCCCGCCACAGATCGCGCGCTGCGCCGCGACGCCGCGCGCCGCGAGCGCGAACCCGAGCACGCGCGCCTGCTCGCGGCCGAGCGGCGAGAGATCGTCGTAGTCGGCGGCCGCGAACGAAGCTTGGCCGTGCCGAATCAGGTAGATCGCGCCCATCGCCCCTCAGTGCGCACCATACTTGGCGAGCTCGACGCGGGCGATCACACCGCGGTGCACCTCGTCCGGACCGTCGGCCAGACGCAGCACGCGCGCGCTCGCGAACAGCGCGGTGAGCGGGAAGTCGTACGACACGCCCGCGCCGCCGTGGATCTGAATCGCGAAGTCCGCGACTTGCTGCAGCACGTTCGGCGCGACCACCTTGATCGCGGAGATCTCCGTCAGCGCCGGCATGGTGCCGAACTTGTCGATCTTCCACGCCGCGTAGAGCGTCAACAGACGCGCCTGATCGATCGCCATCCGTAGCTCCGCGACCCGCTCGCGGTTGCCGCCTAAGTTGAGCAGCGGCTTGCCGAAGGCTACGCGCTTGAGCCCGCGCTCGATCGAGAGCCGCAGCCCCTGCTCGGCCGCGCCGATGCTGCGCATGCAGTGGTGGATGCGCCCCGGGCCGAGCCGGCCCTGCGCGATCTCGAAGCCGCGCCCGAGCCCCAGGATCAAGTTCTCCTTCGGCACGCGCACGTGTTCGAACCAGACTTCGCCGTGGCCGTACGGCGGATCGTACTCGCCGAACACGGGCAGCATCCGCTTGATGATCACACCCGGCGCATCGAGCGGGACGATCACCATACTGTGCTGCACATGGCGGTGCGCCTTCGCGTCACTCAGCCCCATGAAGATGGTGAACTTGCAGTTCGGGTGGCCGATGCCGGTCGACCACCACTTCTTTCCGTGCACGACCAGCTCGTCGCCGTCCGCCGTGATCGTAGCCTGCATGTTCGTGGCATCGCTCGAGGCCACTTCGGGTTCCGTCATGCAAAAGGCCGAGCGGATCTCCCCGGCCAGCAGCGGCTTGAGCCAGCGCTCCTTTTGCGCGGGGCTCCCGTATTTCCAGAGCACCTCCATGTTGCCGGTGTCGGGCGCGTTGCAGTTGAACACCTCCGCGGCGTGAAAGCTCTTGCCCATCTCCTCGGCCAGGGGCGCGTACTCCACGTTGCTGAGTCCCGCCCCGAGCTCCGCGTCGGGCAAGAACAAGTTCCACAGCCCTTCGGCCCGAGCGCGCTCCTTCACGGCTTCGAGCTCGGGCGCGACTCGCCAGCTCCTCCAGTCGGCCCCGTACTTGCGCTCGATCGTCTCCTTCAGGTGGGCTTCATCGAGCGCATCCACGTGCGCGCGAATGAAGGCGCGAATGCGATCGACGAGCTCCTGCGTGCGCGGTGACGGTGCGAAGTCCATGTCTCCTCCGGGTCGAAGCGCGCACCTGGCGCGCGCGCGAATAGTGAGGGCGAAGGGTGTCGGGGGCGGCGTGGCGGGACATTTGGGGAGAGACGCCCCAAGCGCCTGAGCTGTTCGCTATGTTTTGCCTAGGAGCAAGCGAGTTTCGGCGGGTCGTTCTTGCTTTCGAAGCTCATCCGCTCGTATATGAGCGGTCACGCTCGTCAGATCGTGACCGGCTCATCGCTCGGGGTCAGCGCGCTCGCCGCTCGGTCCCGAGGATCGGAAGCTGGATGAGAGCTCACGAATCGTGAACCTCTGACTCTTAGCGGCCCGCGTGATCCAGGCGGCTCCGCCGCGCGTGGCTTCCTCTTCTTGGGTGCAGGCATGGGCATCTCGATCATCTTCGCGCGCGGAATCGTGGCCGAGCTGCAGAGCCGCGGCCTCGACCCGCACGACTTCCTGAAGCGTATTGGCTTCGACAGCACCCGCCTCGGCGAGCTGCGCGACACGCTCAGCCTCCAGGAGCTCGACGTCATGGCCTGCTCGGCGATGGCGCTCACCGGCGATCCCGGGCTCGGCCTCGCGATCGGCGCCCAGGCCCCCGAGAGCATGCTGCAGATCTTCGGGCACCTGCTGGTCGCGCAACACACGCTGCGCGATTCGATCGCGATCATGCGGCGCTATTCGGCGCTGCTCTCCGAGTCGGCCAGCTGGAACCTGATCGAACGTGACGAGCTCGCCATCTTCACCATCATCCCGACCGTGCAACTCGGCGACGCGACGCGCTGCGCGATCGACTACGCGCTCGCGCTCAGCGCGCGCATCGGACGCCACTTCATCCCGTCGAGCGAGCCCATTCACGAGGTCCGCTTCCAGCACGCGCGCCCGAGCTACGCCGAGCGCTACCGGGAGGTGTTCGGCTGCCCCGTGCTGTTCGGGTGCGAAGAGAACGCCCTGCTGTTTGCGCGCCGCTACCTCGACGAGCCGCAGTTCCACGGCGACGACACGGTGCGCGCGCTCCTGCGCGAGGGCGCCGAGCGACTCCTGCAAGAGCGCGCGCGCGCGCAGAGCGTCGCCGATCGCGTGCGCGCGCTGCTGCGCTACGAGCCGACGCTAGCCAAGATCGATGTGGACCGCCTCGCGCGCCAGCTCGGCCTGAGCCCGCGCGCGCTGCGGCGCCGGCTCGGAACAGAGGGCACGCCGCTCTCCGCGCTGCTCGATGAGGCGCGCTGTCGCGTCGCCTGCGACGAGCTGCGGCGCCCCGACAGCACCATCAAAGAGACGGCCGAGCGGCTCGGCTTCTCGGAGCCGAGCGCCTTTCACCGGGCGTTCAAGCGTTGGACCGGCCAAACCCCCGCGCAGTACACGCGCAAGAGCGCGCAAGAGGCGTCTACGCCGTCGTCTACCCGGCCGAGCCACCTCGCGCCCGCGGCGCGCGCGCTCGAGCCGACCCAGGCCTCGCGCTCCGGCTGAACCGCCCAGGCCCGACGGATCCTGCGGTTCGGCGAGGCGTGCGCGCGAGGTTATTGCGACCTGCCGAGGGCGCTGAGCAGCTGCGCGCGCGCCGTGGACAGGCTGTACTCGGCCGAGATGCTCTGCGCCTCGGCCGAGGTCAACGCGACCTGCGCGTCACCGAGCTCGATGATGTTGCCGACCCCGGCCTGATAACGCCCTTCCGCCAGCTCCAGCCGGCCCTTGGCGTTTTCGAGCGCCTCGCGCGCCGCGTCGATCGTGGCCTGCGCGGCTTGGAGCGCCAGCCGCGCCTGCTCGATCTGCACGCGCACCATTTGCCGTAAGTCGGCGATGCTGGCCTCCGCGTTACGCACATTCGCGCGCGCCTC
>CAZYWR010000905.1:0-2058 GCA_964651185.1 uncultured Polyangiales bacterium | reverse complement strand
GTCGTCACGCTGGTGTTGTGAGCGCAGTATGGGCCAGCCGGTACACCATTGCGACTGCTCGCGGATATCGGCGTGGCTTGATATGGCTGCGGACAGCCAGCTGCCGGCACTTGCCGCATGCAGCGATACCCCGTGTCCATAATGCTGAACGGAACGGGGATGCACTTGTGATCGTCAAGGCACTCGCTGTCGGCGCGGCACGGCCAGCATGCCGCCAGCGAGTTGCGCTTGGTGCTGGTGCAGGTGAGCGTCTCTGGGTCGCAGGCCGTCTCGCCGCAGTCGGTCGCTTCGGTATCCGGCGTGCATGCGACGCACGTTCCTTGATGACACACAGGCTTCCCAGCAATCAGGGAGCAATCCGCATTCGCCACGCACCCCATGCAAGCGTTGTCCACACAACGCGACGCCGCGGCGTTCTTGCATTCGCTGTTCTGATTGCACGCGACGCAGCTGTTCCCGTCGGTCTTGCACACCTTGCCCGCTTGCGTGCAGAGCTCTGCTGCTGAGCTCGTGCACTCGACGCATGCCCCCGTGGGTCCGCAGGCGGGCGCCGCCTCGAAGGGCGCACAGTCCGTAGCGCTGGTGCAGCCGACGCACGCGAATGCTTCGCACCTCGGGGCCGCCGGCAGCGTGCACTGCGCGTTCGTCTCGCACGCGACGCACGCGCCGGCTGCCGAGCAATGCACGCGCGCGTCGGGTTTGTTGGCGCATTCGGCTTCTTGCCGGCACTCCGCACACCCGACGCACGCCGCGTCCATGCCGCCGCCGTCCCACGCGCCCCCGCTGTCGCCCGCGCCCGCGTCGCCCGCGTCGGTCGTGCTCGCCTCCATGCTGGCGTCGAGGCCTGCGTCCAGACAGCGCACGTCGTCTGGGTGATGGCGGCAGTAGTATTCGCGGCAGTCGTGCTCGTCGGTATAGTTGTCGGAACATTCGTTCGTCTGCTTGAGCGTGCAGGCTTGCACGGCGACCAGCAGCACGGCGAGCCCATGGAGTGCGCGCTTCATCAGAACCTCCCCCGCATCGTCAAGCCCGACAGATGGAACCCTAGGTCGAGACGAGCTTGTTTGCCGCCTACTCGATAGCTCAGGCCGAGCCAGGTGAGCCCGCCCGCGAGCGCGAGGCCGCCGCCGGTGAGCCACAAGGTCAAAGGAAGTGCGTTGATCTCTCGATGCCGCACGCAGCGCCCGCTCGAGACCGTCTCTTCACAGCCGCGCTTGGCTAACGATCCGAGCGCGCCGGCGATCGTCGCCGCGCCGACGCCTGCGAGGAGCGCGGCGCCGATCACGTGGCCGCGCCGCGAATGCCTCACGCTGGGCGGCTGCTCGGGGATCGATGGTGCGCGTGTCTGTGCGCTCGGTATGCTCGCGGTCGGCACCGGCGAGAGCTCGCGCGCCGCGGAGGCCGCCCGCCTCGTATCGGGCTCCAGCGCTACCACGATTTCGTAGGAGGCAGCGCGATCGGCACCGACCGCGAGATGATATTGACGCTCTCGGTAGCCGGTGAGCCCGGCCGATAGGACGTAGTTGTGGCTCGGCTCGAGCTTTACCTCACACGGCAGATCGCCATCATCGACGCGCTTGCCGTCGAGGTAGAGCGCCACATTCGGCGGTATTCCGGTCACGGTGAGCCAGGGGCCCGGACCGCGCCGCATGGCGGCGATCGTGCCCCGCAGGGCGTCGTCCACGGCGCGTTCGATGCCGCGATCGAGGACGCGCACGGCCTCACTCTGGTAGACAAGATCGCCACGATAGAAGGCGGCGCCGACGCTGCCGAGCACGTTCGGCTCACCGCCCGGCGTCGTCATCAGGTTGAGCTTGACCCCGAAGGCGTCGTGCACCTTGGGGAGCGCCTCGGCGAGGCATTCTCGGTCGCCGCAGCGGTCCGTCCACTGCGCAACGCGCTCAGGCGCGAGCACAGTGTAGCCCTGCGCGCGTAGCGAGCTCACGGCCGCACGCAAGACGCGCTGGGCCGCCTCCTCAGGGAGCCGCTCCTCCACATCGGGCGCCATCATCCACGCGGTCTCGGCGCGAGCACGGCTCCCGAACGCGAGCAGCGCGA
>CAZYWR010000904.1:0-7077 GCA_964651185.1 uncultured Polyangiales bacterium | reverse complement strand
GACGCTGCGATCGAGCGCTTCGTTGCCATGCGCGAGCTCGGCTCCGTCGGCGCGCATCACCACCAAGCGAGGACCGCACGCCGGACAGGCGATCGGCTGCGCGTGAAAGCGGCGATCGGCAGGGTCGGCGTATTCGCTCGCGCATGCCGCGCACAGCGGGAACGCGCGCAGGGTGGTGTGCGGTCGATCGTAAGGGAGCTGCCGGACGATCGTGTAGCGCGGTCCACAGCGCGTGCAGTTCGTGAACGGATAGCCGAAGCGGCGCGCGCCGGGCGACGCGATCTCCGCGAGGCACTCGCTGCACGTCGCGAGGTCGGGCGGCAGCGTGGGCTTCACGCGCGCGTCGCTCTCACTCGCGACGATGCAAAAGCCGTCGTCTTGCTCGCGCCGCGGGAGCGCGCTCGTCACCATGCGCGCCATGCGTGCGCCCGGCGGCGCGTCGCGCTGCAAGGCCGTCAGGAATGCCTGCACCTGCGCGTTTGGGCCCTGCACCTCGATGCGCACGCCTTCGCTCCTGTTTTGGACCCAACCCGTCAGCCCGAGGCGCGTCGCCGCGCTGTGCACGAAGGGCCGAAAGCCGACGCCTTGCACCACGCCCTCGATCTGCACGGCCAGGCGCGTCACGCGACCTCCAAGGCTTCGATGCCCAGGCCAGTGCGCCCGAGCAGGTCGCCCTCCTGCACGGCCAGGGGCCGTCACGCGACCTCCAAGGCTTCGATGCCTAGGCCAGTGCGCCCGAGCAGCTCGCCCTCGCCGCTTCCGCACGCCGGGCACAGCAGCACGTGGTGCTCGGGCGCGTACGTGCGGCGGCAGGCCGTGCAGCGCGCTTCGACGTGCACGAGGCGCAGCTCGAGCCGCGCACCTTCCGCGCGGGTGCCGCGCGCGAGCGCGCTGAAGTGAAGCCGTAGACTCTCGGCCGAGAGCGCTTCCGTCTCCGCGATCCAGGCGTGTACGGCGCGCACGCGCGCGCGTTCGGGCTCGGTTCGCGCGAGCGCGAACGCGAGGAGCTCTTTGGCGAGCCCCGCTTCATGCATCGCCGCCTCCGATCAGCGCAAGCACGCGCGCCGCGGCGGCGGGCACGGCTTGGGCGACCTCGCGCGAGAGCCCCTCGCCGTAGCGTTCCGGGCGCGCGATGGTGATCGCGACGATGCGCAGCGGCGGCAGGTGCCCGCCCGCGAGAGCGCGCGCGAGCTCGATGGCGTCTGCGACGGCGAGCCCGTGGCTCGAGAGCGGCGACGCGCACGCGGCGAGCTCCTCGGGGCTCAGTTCGAGCACCTGACCCGGGGGATCCTTGCGCGCGGCGTCCACGAGGATGAGCGGCGCGCCGTCTTCGAGCCATGGCACGAGCGCGCTCGGGTCGCTGATCGCGTGGAGCTCGAGCCCGCGCGGCAAGGTCTGCTGGCGCAGCGCGCGTAAGACTTCGAGGCCGACTCCGTCGTCGCCCGCTGCGGCCTGCCCGAGCCCGATCACGCGCACGCGCGTCATGAGTCTTGCTCGATGCGAAGGGTAAGAAAGTGCGTCGCGCAGGAGATGCAAGGATCGTAGTTGCGCACGGCTTGCTCGGCGAGGTGCGTGGCTTCTGGGAGCGGCAACAAGGCGAGCCGCGGCGCCAGCTCGCGCAAGTCCTGCTCGATGCTCAGCTGGTTTTGCGCCGTGGGCGGCACGATCTGCGCGTCTACGATCGTCCCCGCGTCGTCCATCGTGTAGCGGTGATAGAGAAAGCCGCGCGGCGCCTCGCTCCCGCCGTATCCGGTCGATGCACGGGGAGCGATCTCGACGTAAGGCGCGTCGGGCGGAACGTAGGTCTCGATGAGGCGTACGGCCTCCGTGAACGCTTGCGCCATCTCGAGCAAGCGGACGAGCAGCATGCGAAAAGGATTGCGGCACGGCGGCGTGAGCCCGACGCGCCGCGCGAGCTCCTGCACTTCGGGATCGAGGCGATCGTAGTTCAAGTTGAAGCGCGCGAGCGGCCCGCACAGGTACGCGCCGCGGCCTACGATCTGCGAGCGCAGCGCGTGAGAGTAAGGCGCTTGCTCTTCGCGGAAGTGCTGATCGTAATCGTGGATGTCGATGTCGAGGCCGCGGGAAGAGACGAGCCGGCCTTCGCAGAAGGGGTATTCGTCAGGATGGCGCAGCGCGACGAATTCGTAGTCGCGCTCGAGTGTCGGCATTTCGAGCTCGGCGAACCAGGAGAGCGCGTCCGCTGCCGCGTCGCGGCCCCAGCGCAGCTCGGGCAACAGCGCCTCCAGCTCCTGTCGCGTGGGTGTGCGATAAAAGCCGCCGACGCGGACGTTGACGGGATGGATCTCGCGTCCGCCGAGGAGCGCGACGATCGCGTTGCCCGCCTTCTTCATGCGTAAGCCCTGGCGCACCCGATCGCCGTGCTTCTTCGCCATCGCGGTCGCGTCTGGATAGCCGAGGAAGTCCGGTGCGTGGAGCAGGAACACGTGGAGCGCGTGGCTCTCGATCCACTCGCCGGTATACAGCAGCCGGCGCAACGCGCGCAGCGGGCCTTCGACGCGCACGCCGAGCGCGTCTTCCATGGCGTGGCAGGCGCTCATCAAGTAGGCGACCGGACAGATGCCGCAGATGCGCGCGGTGATGTCCGGCGCTTCCAGAAAGGACCGGCCGCGCAGCAGCGCCTCGAAGAAGCGCGGCGGCTCGAAGATCGCGAGGCGCACCTCCGTGGCTTGGCCGTGCTTGAGGCGAATGGTGAGCGAACCTTCGCCCTCCACGCGAGCGAGGTAGTCCACTTGGATCGTGCGCGTCGTCGGGTCGCTCACGAAGGCTCGTCCTCTCTCTGTTCTTGGGCCTGGCTCTCGCCGCGAAAAGCGGGGGCATTCGCGTTGTAGGTGCGAAACACGCGGACGAGATCGCGCCGCGATTGTCCGGCCACCTGGAGCGCGCGCGCGAGCGACGCGGTATTCGGCGCCTCCATCGGCCCGTAGCAGCCGTAACAGCCGCGCTGATAGCTGGGGCAGAGCGCGCCGCAACCGGCGTGCGTCACGGGGCCGAGACACGGCGTGCCCGTGACCATGATGCAGACGTTGCCGCGCAGCTTGCACTCGACGCACACGCTGTGCGAAGCGATCGCGGGCTTGCGGCCCTGCAAGAGCGCGCTCAGCACCTCGAGCAGCTGTCGCTTGTTGATCGGGCACCCGCGCAACTCGAAGTCGACCGGAACGTGGTCGGCGAAGCCCGTGGAGGTGGCGAGCGTCTCGATGTGTTGCGGCGACGCGTAGACGAGCGAGCGATACGCCTCCACGTCGGCGAAGTTGCGCAGCGCCTGAATGCCACCGGAAGTGGCGCACGCGCCGAGTGAGACGAGGATGCGAGAACGCCGGCGCACCTCGCGGATGCGCTCGGCGTCCGCCGGCGTGGTGATCGAACCGTCTGCGAGCGAAATGTCGAACGGTCCGACTCCGTCTTTGCTCGTGGCCTCGCGGAAGTAGGAGATGTCGACCGCGTCGGCGATCGCGAGCAGCTCGTCTTCGAGATCGAGGAGCGAGAGCTGGCAGCCATCGCACGATGCGAACTTCCAGACCGCGAGCTTGGGCCGCTTGCGCCGGGGCATGTCAGGCCTCCTTGGTCAGGAAGAAGGGGAGCAGGCGGTCGTAGCGCAAGACGGGGCCGTCTTTGCACAGGAACATGGGTCCGAGCTGGCAGCGGCCGCAGAAGCCGAGCGCGCACTTCATGTTGCGCTCGAGGGAAAGGTAGATCTGTGCGGGGCCCACGCCCAAGCGCGCGAGCTCGCGCTCGGCGAAGCGCATCATCACCTCGGGGCCGCATACGAACGCGAGGGCGCGTCGGGGCGCAAAGCGCGCGCGCCCGAGCAGGGCGGGCACGACGCCCACGGTCCCGTTCCAGGTCGCATCCGCGCGATCGACGGTCACCAGGACCTGGATGCTCCCCTGTCGCGTCCAGCTCGCCAGCTCGCGCCGGAACAACAGATCCTGAGGCGTGCGCGCGCCGACCAGCAGCGCGACGCGGTCGAAGTCGGCGCGGTTGGCGAGCACGTGATACACGACGGAGCGGAGCGGTGCGAACCCGAGGCCGCCGGCGATCAGCAAGAGATCGCCGCCTCTCGCCTCGTCGAGCGGCCAAGGCCGGCCGAACGGTCCGCGCACGCCGAGGGCGCTACCTCTCTTTTGCTTCTGCAACACCGTGGTCACCGCGCCGACGGCGCGGATCGTGTGGACGAGCTCGTCCTTGCGCTGCGGGTCGCCGCTTATCGAGATCGGGACCTCGCCGGCCCCGAACGCGTAGAGCATGGTGAACTGACCGGGCGCGAAGGGAAACCCCCCCGCCCGCGCGCTGGCGTCGAGGCGCAGCGTGAAGGTATCGGCGGTCTCACGCGCGATCTTACGGATCGAGAACGGGGCGGGCGCCAAGGTCGAGGAAGGGAGAGGACACGTGGTCACGGTTCCGCCTTGTAGAGGTCGAGGCGCTGCATGCGCACGCGCTCGAGCCGCTGGTAGAGCTGATGCGCAAAGCGCGTCGCGAGCGCGTGGCCGATCACGGGATCATCGCGGATCCATGCGCGTAGCTGCGCGCCGTCGAGGGCGAGCGCAGTGACCGCGCGGATCGCGCGTGCGTCGAAGTGCCGGCGGTAAGGGGGAAACAACCAAGAGAGTCCGACGATGTCTCCCGGCCCCACGCTCTCGAGCCGGACCGTGCCTTTGCCGGGCACGTGGAGCTCCAGCGCGACCAGACCGGTGCCGACCAGATACAACGTTTCGGCGGGCTCGCCCTCACGGAACAGTACGCTTCCTTCCGCAAAAGATGGCTCGCGGGTGATCGCCGCGAGCCGCTCGCGCACGGAAGCGGGCGTGTCGCGCAAGAAGGGATGCTCTTCGAGCTTGCGCGGCAGCTCGACGTCCAGCTCTCCTTGCCCGGAGATTCCCTCGCTCATGCCGTCCTCTGACCGTCGGCGGCCCGGATCGCCGAAACCTCTGCCGTGATGTCGATCCCCACGGGACACCAAGTGATGCAGCGCCCGCAGCCCACGCAGCCCGACGTGCCGAACTGATCGATCCAGCTCGCCAGCTTGTGCACCAGCCATTGCCGATAGCGCGCGCGCAGCCCGCTGCGAACGCTCCCGCCGTGCAGATGGGAGTGGTCGAGCGTGAAGCACGAGTCCCAGCGCCGCCAACGCTCCGTCTGCTCGCCGTGCAGATCCGTCACGTCCTCGACGCTGCTGCAGAAGCAAGTCGGGCATACCAGCGTGCAGTTCGTGCAGCCGAGGCAGCGCTGGGCGACGTCGTCCCAGCGCGGATGCTCGAGATTCCGGTAGAGGAGCTCCTTGATGCCGTCGGCCTCCAGCCTGCGCGGCATGGACGCCGCGGTCTGCGCGAGGAGCTCGTCTGCTTTGGCGCAGTCGCTCGCGGGCGCAGCGCGCTGGGTGAGCTGGGCCATGAACTGGGCGCCGAGCTCGCTGCCCACTTCGACGAGGAACCGGTGCTCTTCGTCGAGGAGCTCGGTGAGGGCTAAGTCGAAACCCGCGCTCGCACGTGGACCCGTCTGCATCGAGGCGCAGAAGCAGGAGCCGCCGGCCTGACCGCACTGGACAGCGATCACGAACACGTCTTGGCGGCGCGCGGCGTAGTCTGCATCGGCGCCCGGGCCGCGCAGGAAGATGCGGTCTTGGATCTCGATCGCGTGCAGATCACAGGAGCGCACGCCGATGAGCGCCAGCCGTGCGTCGCGGGGCTCTTCCAGCTTGATCGAGAAGCTCGCGCCCTCTCGCGTGGCCTGAAAGAGCCTGAGCCTGGGCACGAAGAAAAGCTGCTTCCAAGACTGCGGTCCGAGCGAATAGCCGAACAGGGCGCGGTCGCTTCGCTGCCGCAGCCGGTACCTCCCTGCGTCCTGCACCTCGCTCACGCCGGCCGGCAGATCCTCGATGCCGCCGATCTCGGCATGGACGATCGCGCCGTCGCGTACGGTGGGGCCGACGAGCTGATAACCCTGCGTACGCAGCATCTGGAGCAGGGTCGCCAACCCCGCGACCGACAGGAGAGGTCGTTCCGGTCCTGCACCCTGCGGACTGTGCATCGACATGCCTCCGGGCTCTGCGAGCGTCGTGCCGTCGGTGTAGGCCACGGTGACGCAAAGGCCAAGTGCAGAATGCGCGGTGCGCGCAGTGCAACGCATGCGCCGCTCGCTCACGGGCTGCGAATCCGTTGCGAGCCAGCGCGAAATGGAGGGCGGAAGACGGGAAAATCGCGCCTCGCGACCGACATCGTGCGAACGGCACGGCACATGCAGTCTGCTCGGACCAGCAAGACGAGTCGAGACATGCGTACCCCCAGCCCAGACGCCCCTACGTTCCCGCTTCCCCGCATCGGCGGTCGCCGCGCAGTCCGCGCCCCGCTGGCCAGCGGCGACTTCATCGCCGGGCGTTACGCGCTGAACCGCTGCCTGGGCGAAGGCTCGTTTGGGGCAGTCTACAGCGCGACGCGGCTCGCGGACGGTGCGGTAGTCGCAATCAAGATGTTGCGGGAGCCCGACTCTGCCCAGCGCGCCCGGTTTCGTGAGGAGGCCCGGCTGCTCGAGCGGGCCCAGCACGCGAACGTCGTAGGCTTCCTCGAGCGCTGCGCCGCGGCAAACGGCGACGAATGCTTGGTGATGGAGCAGCTCCAAGGACCGAGCCTCGCCGAACGCCTCGAGCGCGGGCCGCTCGCCATCCGCGAGGCGCTCGAGCTGGCGCGCGACACGTTGCGCGCGATGGAGGCCTTTTCGTCGCGCGGGATCGTTCATCGCGACCTCAAGCCCGCAAATCTCGTCTCGCAGCGCGGCATGGGCGAGCGTCCGGTGTGGAAAGTGATCGACTTCGGCATCGCCACGCGGGCCGGGGCGCCCGACGCGGAGCCTAACAAGCTCGTGATGGGAACGCCCCGGTACATGGCGCCCGAACAGTTGCGCGGCGAGCTGGTCGACGTGCGCTCGGACTTGTTCGCGCTCGGCGCGCTCCTCTACGAGGCGATGACCGGGGAGCAGTTCCTTGGACGCGACATCATGGTCTATGTGATCGCGGCGAAGCTTGACGATGCTGTGCGGACGCTGCGCGTTCTTCGCCCC
>CAZYWR010000903.1:0-8748 GCA_964651185.1 uncultured Polyangiales bacterium | reverse complement strand
ACGTGCGGCGGAACAGCCGCACGATCACCTTCGGCCGCGCGACGCGCGCCACGATCGCGTCGCGCAGGATGTCGAGCTCGGAGGGCAGGTCTTCGGTTTCGCTCGGCGCTGGCGGAGGGCTCGGCGGGGCGGCCTCGGGCGACGCGCTGAACAGACCCGCGAGGATCTGGGCCCCGGCGATGCCGTCGGTGATGGCGTGGTGCACCTTGGCGATCAGCGCGAAGCGGCCGCCCTCGAGGTTCTCGATCACCCAGACTTCCCAGAGCGGGCGCGCGCGATCGAGCGGTGCGCTGAGAATGCGGCCGGTCAGCCCGGCGAGCTCGGCCAGGCCGCCCGGCGCGGGGCACGCGACCCGGCGCACGTGGTGCAGCGGGTCGAAGTTCGCGTCCTCGACCCAGAGCGGGTGATCGATCTGCATCGGCACCTCGACCACGCGCCGGAGCAGCCGCGGCTGCGTGCGCACGCCGCGGTCGATGAAATCGTAGACGCGCTCGAAGTCGTAGCCGCCTGGCATGTTCGCCGGATCGAGCACCGCCACCAGCGCCACGTGCATGTGCATGGTGGGCGTCTCGAAGTAGAGAAACGAAGCGTCGAGCCCGGAAAGTCGCTGCATGAGGACCCCTGTCGAGGCCTCAAGGTGCCCGATCGCAAGCGCGCGCGCCAGAGCGCTGCGCAGGCCTCGTAACGTCGCGAATCAACTCGACGACGCAAGCATCGACCCGGCGTGCGCCGGCGCGCTCGCGCGCTCGTGGGCCACCGAGGAGTCAGACGAGCCCACCTCGCTTACGCTCAGCCTGCGCGCAGCGCTGCGCGGCACGGGGGGCACCGCTTCGGTGTGCGTCCTGGATCCGTCTGGGTCATGGGTCATGCACCGGCTCGGCGTCGCCGACGTCTTTCGCGACATGGCGCCTCTGCCGGAAGGCGCCCACGCCGAGCGCCCGAACTGACGCCCGCACGGTTTAAGGCGACGCGGGTTGCTCCTGCCCGTGCTCGCCCAAGATGACCCGCACATAGGGCAGTGCCCGCTCCGCGCAGCGCGCAAAGAACATCAACGCCGCCAGCACCACCCACACCTGCATGAACCGACGCGCCCGCGACGAAACCGGCATGCGCCGAACCGTGTGTCGCCGTGGTCCCGGCCGCAAGCGCAGTCTTGACAGTACCCCCAACCCGCGCCACATCGCCCAACCCGAGCGTGCGAGCGCTCGCGCGAGGATGGCGGAATGGCAGACGCGGCGGATTTAGGTTCCGTTGCCGCAAGGCGTGCAGGTTCAAGTCCTGTTCCTCGCACTTCAGTCTCAGGCGTGTCGCGCTTCCGACGACGGCGCAGAGACCCCGGCTGGGGCGGCCCCCGCTGGAGTTTGCGCCTGAGTGCCGATGCGCAGACGATTCTCCACGTCGGTCACGCCGGCGACAGCATCGGCGACGGCCTCGGCGAGTCGCTTCTGGAACCGATTCGCGACGCCGCCACGGAGAATGACCGTGCTGCCCTCGACCTGTACTTCGATTTCGCGCGCGTCGATCTCGTCGTTGAGCAGCAGCTGATCGTTCACGTCCTCGCGGATGCGCATCTCCGAGCGCTGATAGTCGCGAGGACCGAGGCCGCGGTAACGCCGCCGCTTCGGATAGCCGTCTGCGAGATACCCGTCATCGCCCCAGTCGTAACCCCGTGGGTCGCGCCAGGGACGATAGGAGCGATAGCCTCCATTGCGTCGTCCGCCCCACGCGAAGAGCCCGAACAGCAGGATGAGGACAGGAATGGTCCAAAAGAAAGACCACCACCAATTCCATGCGTAATACATCTGCGCTCCTCCTTCATGGTTTGTGAGCCTCTGCGGCTCCGGGTCTCGTCGTAAGCGCTCCCGCGTACGACACCGCACACCACGGTTCGGTTCGTCGCGCTCGGACGCTTACGACTGCAGACGGCAGGCCCCGACCGCTTCGCGTCGATCCCGTCTGGTCCGAGCGTCCGCAAAGCTGGACGGCTTTCCGCAGCCGTCGTACCAGTCCGAGGGATGCAGACGCTGTGCCGCGCGCGTCTGCACACGAGCGTCGCGCGCCCGCACGGCCTGATGCGGTCTGCACTGCGGCGCGCAGTCGGGATGAGGATTTGTTCCCGAGCCATTCCAACGACCCGGCGAGGACGACCCCTTCGTGGCGCCGGAAAAGCCAAGCTGATCGAGGTGCGCGCAGGCTGGCGGTTCGAACGAGCGGGGTTCCGCAGCTTGGCTCGATCCATGCACTTAGATCACAACTCACAACGTCGCATTCCGCACCAGCGAGCGGCGGCAGCGTGGCCGGCGCCGGGAAGTGCGGCAGTGCACACCATCGAGGGACGTAATCATGGAGCGGGCGTACGCGAAAGACCTGATAGGGAAGTGCGTCGCGACGAGCGATGGAATCGAGATAGGCGATGTCATCGATCTCGAGCTCGACATCGAGAGCTGGGAGGTCGCCTGGTTGGTGATTCGCCTCGATCGGGCCGTGGCGCACCGTTTCCACGTCCAGGTGCCGTATGTGATGGGCACCAAGGCGATCCTCCTGAAGCCCCAGAACGTCAAGTCGGTATCTCTTCAGCAGCTCCAGCTGCGCACGAGTATCGAGCAGACCGTGTTCGAGGCCATCATCGCGTTCGACACCGACGCGACCGAGCACCTCGGCAAGCACCGCTGAGCGGCGCGAGGCGCTGCGGATTTCGGCGGGCGAGAAACGTGAATGGAATTAGGCGCACGGCAGCCGTGAGCTTTCGCTCGGTATAGGGGCGATCAGGCGACGCCGCCGATCGTGGTCGAATACAAGCTGCCGTCGTCCTGCAGCTTCGGGTGGCACATGTCCTGCTTTCGCGAGCACGCCATGAACACGGGCGCGGTCGCTTCCTTTACGTCTGCCGTAGATTTCCCATATTTGAGCTCTGAGTATCGCGGCCTGTGGTCCGATCGCTTCGACGCACCGTTGCCGTTCGACTACACGGTGTGGCCCGGAATACGTGGGACACGCTCCCGAGCTGCTGCATACGTGTGGCACCAGACACGCGAGTTCATGGCCTTGTTGGTGAGCAGTCCGCTGTCGCGCGCGACCTACGAGCGCTTCGCCGAGCCGTGGAACTGGGTGGTGATCGTGCCAAATGCCCTGTATCGCAGCGCCGAGCCGCGCGCGCTGCATTTTTCTTACCTGGCCAAGTTCGGGATTCGCACGCTGGTAAGCGTGAAGCGGACCTTGCCACGGGAGCAGACGCTCGCGCGCGCCGCTGCGCGCGGCTTGCAAGTGGCTCGCGTGGATCTCGGCGCAGACGGTCAGATCGCGCCGCGCGCCATCCGACGCGCGCTCAAGCTGCTGATGCGGCCCGAGCTGTGGCCCGTGCTCTTGCACTGCGACGGCGGACGCCATCGGACCGGCATCGTGACGGCCGCACTGCGCCACGCGCAGGGTTGGACGCTCGAGGACGCGCTCGCCGAGTATGATCGCTACGCCCGCCCCACGTCGCGCACGAGCGACCGCGAAACCATCGCACGTTACTTTGCGGCTCCGCTCGATGCTCCAAAACCTCCGGATGATCACTGGACGGCTGTGTACACCTGATCACGACCGCCGAGGCTCGGCGTGTGTGCGGCATCGCTCCCAGCCGCACCATGACAAGCTACACAGATCGTCTTGGGCGGTCCGTCACCGCCGAGACCGTCCGCGACCGTATTGGTGTCGATGCGCTCATACCAATACCAGCTCGCGCCGCCTTGGCTGTCGTCGGCGGTCTTGAGATAGACCGCGTAGCCGGTCGGTGCTCCGCCGCTTGCGGAGGCGTAGAGCTCTTTGACTGCGGCCGCACCGCGCGGCCAGGCTCCCGTGCCCGCCGCTTCGCTCGCGATCAGGTCGTTCGAACAGATGCGATTGAAGCCGTGCGGCGAGGGCGCGCGAGCGGCGTGCGCGGCCGACTCGCAGTGCCAGCTCTTGTAGCTTCCGGCTGCCAGCCAGGCCTCCACCTCGGCCGCGCCCATCGGCGGCGTCTGAGCGCCCGCGTTCGCGCTGTCGACCATGCTGCCGGAGTCGTCGTCGGAGCACGCGTACAGCGTCATGATCGTGCTCCACACTGCCCTCCACCGCGCGCGATCTTTCGCCATACTTTGCCGATCCTTTCGCGATTTCAGTTCAGACCGAGCGCACGACGACCCGGGACCGATGCCACGGGTAGATCGCGCCCTCCACACGCGCCAAGCCGGCGCGTACGGCCCATGGGCTCGCAGCCGGGAGCGCAGAGCCCCCCGGAGCAAGCCGAACGCGTACCTATTCGCCGGCGCGCGGCGATTCGTTACATGGATTCATGCTCGTTTCTTCGGCACGCGCGAGGGTGCTACGTTGGCGCTCATGCCGGAGGTCGCAGGCAGCCGCGCGAGTCAGGCCATGAGCCGCTATGCCGCTGGCGACGACGCCGCCTTTTCGGCGCTGTACGACGAGCTCGCTCCGCGTCTCTACGCCTATTTGCGACGGCAGCTGCGCAGCGCCTCGAGCGCAGAGGACGCGCTCCAGCAGGCCTTCCTGCAGATCCACCTTCACCGCGGCAAGTTCGCCGCGGGGGAGCCGGTCGAGCCTTGGGCTTACGCGATCGCGCGGGCGTCGGCGATCGACTTATTGCGGCGAGAGCGCAGGCGCCGCGCGACCGAGCTGGACGAGCAGGTCGCGGAGAGCTCGGCACACGACGCGGCCGAGCTCGTCGGGGCCCAACAGCTCGGCGACGCGTTGCGTGCGGAGCTCGCTTCGGTCTCGCCGAAGCTACGCGAAGCGTTCCTGCTCGTGCGCATCGAGGGCCTCTCCCACGCCGAGGCCGCGCAGGTGCTCGACATCGACGAGGGGGCAACCCGCGTGCGCGCGCATCGGGCCGTGCGCTGGTTGCGGGAGCGGCTCGCGCGCTTCGGGCTCGCGGAGAAAGCGCCATGACGCCGCCGTCCAACGAGTCGAATCACGTGCTGACGCGTGCGAGCCGAGAGCAACTCAAGGCGCAGATCCTGGCCGCCGTGCGCGCCCATCGCTCGCCGACGCGCGCACAGACACGCCTCAGGCTGCTCCTTGCGCTGCTCTGCGCGCTGGCGCTCTTGTTTGTGATCGCCAGCCGCGAAGGCCTCCGCGTGGTCGGCGCGCGCCCCTGGCTCTACAACCTCGCGCTCGCGTCGACCTTCGGGTCGGTGCTCGCCGTGCTGCTGCGTCCGCTGAGCTCGTTCGCGCGCACGCCGCTCGGCCCTCCGCGTTCTCTCCTGCGCGCGCGCGTGCGGTTGGCGCTGCCCGCGTTGGTGCTCGGCACGTTGCTGGCGAACGTGATCGCTCCCGAGACCGTGCAGCCGCCTGCGCGAACGCTCTGGAACTACGTCCCTTGCATCTTACTCGCCACGGGGAGCGCAGCGTTCCTCTGCGCGCTCGCCTTGACGTGGCTGCGCGGAGCGGACCCGTTGGCGCCCAGCTGGACCGCGCGTGCGCTCGGGGTCGTATCGGGCGCAGCGGCGTCGTTCGCGGCCTCGGTCCCCTGCCCGCACGTGGATCCGGTCCATATGTTGGTGAGCCACGTCGCGCCCGTGGGGCTCGCCCTGTGGATCTCGGGCGCACTCGGCGCGTCCGTTCTGCGGGTGCGTTGGCCGGCACGCTCGCCGCTGCAGACTTCTTTGGCGGACGATCAGCCGCCCGCGCGCGAGGAGTAAGTCGATCCCGGTCGACGGGCAGAGCTCGTCGCCGGTTCCGAAGACCTCGGCGCGCGGTTGCGCTTGGCTACGTGCATGGAGCCTGCCTCCTTCGCGATGACCGACGCACTCGCGGCGGCGTACGCGGCGAAGATCCTGCGTCGCGGCGCAAACGCTGCGCAGCCTGGCGGCACCCTCTCTTCCCCGGAAGAGATGTGCGGCAGCGTGCATAGCGGAAAGCCCTGCAGCACAGCGCTGCTCCATAACGCGGACACGAGAGCGACGCAGGCGCGTCATATGGCGCAGGCCTTGCTCTGGGGTCCTTGCGCGATGGTCGCTCGTTCCATGCGACCGCAAAGGAAGAGCTGATGTCGATCCACTGCCAGTTTCATCTCTTATCCTTCGAGGGGCCCGACGCCTACGCCCGCGCCGGGGGCATCGCGAGCCGCGTGACGGGGCTCGGCCGTGCGCTCGCCGACGCGGGACACGAGGCGCATCTCTGGTTCGTCGGCGACCCGGAGCTCCCGGGGAACGAATGCGACGAATCGTTGCAGCTCCATCGCTGGTGCCAGTGGATAAGCCGCCATCACCAGGGCGGTGTGTACGATGGCGAGCTCGCCAAGTGCCGCGACTACGCGACCTCCCTCCCGCCCTTCCTGGTGCGCGAGCACATTCTGCCCGCGCTCGCGCGCGGTAAGCGCGTCGTCGTGCTCGCCGAGGAATGGCACACGGCGGACGCGGTGCTCCACATCGACCACCTGCTCCGCCAACTCTGCGTGCGCGAGCGCGTCACGCTGCTCTGGAACGCGAACAATACCTTCGGATTCGATCGCATCGACTGGCCTCGGCTCCGCGCTGCGGCGACCATCGTCACGGTGAGCCGCTACATGAAGCAGCGCATGTGGGCGTTCGGCGTCGATCCCGTGGTGATCCCGAACGGACTCGGGCCGGAGAGCTACCTCGAGCCGGACGGAGCCGCCGTCAGTGAGCTCCGTATGCGCTTCAAGCAACGCGTGCTGTTGACGAAGGTGGCGCGTTGGGATCCCGACAAGCGTTGGCTGCTGGCGGTCGATATCGTCGCGTCGCTCAAGCGGCGCGGCTTCAGGCCCTTGCTCGCCGCGCGCGGCGGCGTGGAGGCGCACGAAGGAGAGGTGCTCGCGCGTGCGCGCAGCTTGGGGCTTTCGGTGCTCGAGCGCTCGAGCGACGAGTCTGGTCCGGCCGGGCTGCTCGACGCGCTGCGCGACACCCAAGAGGCGGACGTCGTGCTGCTCCGTTCGCACCTCAACCCGGCGGCGCGCAGCGTCTTGTTTCGCGGGGCTGACGCGGTGCTAGCGAACAGCGGCCACGAGCCGTTCGGCCTGGTCGGCCTCGAAACCATGGCCGTCGGGGGCCTCGCCTGCACGGGGGCTTCCGGCGAAGACTACGCCGTGGACGGCGAGAACGCGCTGGTTCTGCAGCGCAACGATCCCGACGAATTCACCTCCCTGTTCGGGCGCGTGCGCGGCGCGCCCACGCTCGAGCGAGAACTGCGTTCGTCCGCGGAGCTGACGGCGCGCAGCTACGCCTGGCATCGCATCGTCGATCGCGCGCTCTTGCCGCGCATCTGAGGCGTCGCGAGCCGGGCGCGCGCTCGGAGCGCGTGCGCGCAAACGGTCCGCTCTGTGCTTATATCCCGGTGAGGAGAACACGTCATGTCGCTTTTCAAGAAGATCCTGGTCCCGCTCGATTTCTCTGACTCTTCGCGCGCGGCCCAGCAACGCGCGGAGGAGCTGGCGCGTGCCACCGGCGCGGAGCTCCTGCTTCTGCACGCGATCGACGACACGCCGCTGCTGCTGGTAGACGCCGCGGCGTACATCCCCGCAGAGGCGTTCGAGCAGTATCAGACGGCCGCCAAACAGAGCCTCGATGCCTGCGTGCAAGAGGCGCAGAAGAGCGGCGTCGCGGTGAGCGCGCAGCTGATGCGCGGCCGTCCGGACCAGACGATCCTCGAGGCCGCGAAGAAGGCGGGCGCGGACCTGATCGTGATGGGCACGCACGGCCGCAGCGGCGTGCGGCACCTGCTGCTCGGCAGCGTTGCGGAGCGCGTGGTGCGCACCTCGCCGCTCCCCGTCATGACCGTGCGCGCACCGGCGACGAAGCCGTGAGACGCAGGCGGGCGCGGCGGGTCGACGCCGCTCCGTCGGACGCTGGCGATCCGACGCGCCTCACGCGCGAGAGCACGGCCGCTGCGCTGAGCGACCCCGTGCACGTGCGCGTGATCGAGCTGTACAAGAGCTACGGCGACCTGCAGGTGCTCAAGGGCGTCACCTTCGACGCGTATCGCGCGTACACCAACATGATTTTGGGCGTGAGCGGGTCGGGAAAGACCGTGTTGCTGCGGCAGCTCTTACGGCTCGAACGCCCGGACTCGGGCCGCATCGAAGTGGACGGGGAAGACATCGTGCCTCTCGACGAGATCGAGCTCGCGCGCGTGCGCCGCAAGTTCAGCGTCGTTTTCCAGGAGTCAGCGTTGTTCGACTCTTTGAGCGTGTACGAAAACGTGGAGCTTCCGTTGCACGAACATGAACCGGGGCTGGCGCGCGCAGAGCGACGCGCGCGCGTCGAAGCGCGCCTCGACGCGTTGGGCGTGCTCGACGCGGCGGGGAAGCTTCCGGGTGAGCTCTCAGGTGGCATGAAGAAGCGCGTCGCCGTCGCGCGAGCGCTGGTCACGGACCCGCAAATCCTGGTCTACGATGAACCCACGCGCGGGCTCGATCCGGTGCTCGCGCGAACCGTCGACGATTTGATCGAGAGCACGCGGCAGCGCTTCCACGTCACCTCCATCGTGATCAGCCACGACATGCGGTCGGTGATCGGAATCGGACATTACGTGAATATTCTGCACGAAGGGCGCATCGCCTGGAGCTCGAATCTCGACGACTTCCTGCGCACCGACAATCCACAGGCGCGGGCATTTTTGAGCACGAGCGGCGTGAAGCTGGCCGCTGGGCGCGCGCGCGCCAACGACACGAGCCAAGTCAGAGCGCGCGCGGTCCCACCGCAGTGATAGGTGGGGAGGAGTGTACCGAGATCGCGCCATCCGGTGCGG
>CAZYWR010000902.1:0-2000 GCA_964651185.1 uncultured Polyangiales bacterium | reverse complement strand
CCTCGAGCTCACGATCGATCTCGAGAGCGCGTTCATCGACGTCGCCGCCGCGCAGCGTAGGCTCGAGCTGCTCAACCGCGCGATGGCCCTGCTCGATCAGGCGGCACACGTGGTCACGCAGCGCGTCGCGGCGGGCGCTTCGCCGCGTTACGACGCCTCGCGCATCGCCGTCACCATCGCGGGTGCGCACGCGGACTTCGCGAACAGCCAAGCCGCGCTGGCGCGCGCGCAGGGCGAGCTGCGCGCCGCGATCGGGCCCGGCGCGGGATCGTTGCATGGCCCGGCGAATTACGCGCTCGAGGGCGAGCCACGCCTGCCGCCGCACGAGGCCCTCCTGGACGTGCTGGTGCGCCGCCGCCCCGATCTCGAAGCGGCACGCCAGCGCGCAGGTTCGGCGCGCGCGGAGATTCAGGCCGCCCGGCGCAGCGTCTGGCCCGGCGCGACGGTGAGCCTGCTCGGAGGCTTCGGCGCGGCGCCCGCGCAGCAAGACGTGGGCTTCGCGTTGGCGGTGCCGCTGCCGCTGATCGATCGCGGACAGGGCACCATCCCGGCGGCTCAGGCGCGCGCATTGCCGGCGATCGCCGAGGCCGAGGCGATCTTAATCCCCGCGCGCGAGCGCATTGTCGGCATGCACGACGAGATCGTCGCGCGCCGCCGCGCGTGGGCGGAGTTCGGCCAGCTCGCGTTCGGCTCGGGCGACGAGATGCTGACCGAGGCGCAAGCCGGCTACGTCGCCGGTCGCTTCAGCGTGCTCGAGCTGGCCGACGCCTACGCGGCTTGGCGCGACGCGCGCCTGCGCGTGATCGACCTCGCCGCGGACGCGCGCAAGGCCGAGCTCGACCTCGGCCGAGAGATCGGTCGCTCGCTGCGCGAGCTGGACGCGCCTTGATCAATTTTCGTCGACGCTGCTGGTGATGAACGTGACGGACTCAGTCGTCAGGTCGCTGTGGGTGAGCAGGGACGGGTGGCGGAAGTGCTCGAACGCGCGGTGGGCCGGATGGAAAGATATCTTCGCGTCCACGGCCTGGTTGCCGCGGGTGGCGAGCCCGAGGAGCAAGCTAGCGCGCCCGACGCGCTGTCGGCGTCGGCGGTATCGGGGCAAACGCCGCCTGCGGGTCCGCAATGGGTGCGTGGCCTCTCAGCGTGTGCGCGCAGCGCACTCGGCTACGACAAGCCGTTGTGCGCATCGCTGGACGGGTTCACGCTGCCCGCGGCCACGCGTGCGGGAGGAGGCGACCTGTTGGGCCGCGAGGCGCTGCTTCGCTACGTGCTTCGTCCGCCGCTGGCCCAAGAGCGCCTAACACCAGGACGCGAAGGGCTGGTGGGCATCACGCTCAAGCGTGCGTACGCGGATGGCACGGTGGCAGTGGAGATGGACCCGTTGTCGCTGCTATGTCGGCTGGCCGCGAGTGTGCCTCCGCCGCGCTACCACACGGTGAAGTACGCGTGCGTGCTGGCATCTGCGAGCCGCTGGCGTGCTCGCATTGCGCCGGTACATATCGGGGTCGCCGCTGTGGCGCCCGTCGCAGATCCCGCGCCACGTCCCAAGCGCTCGGGTAGCTATTGGGCGTGGGCTGAACTCCTGAAAAGGACGTTCGGCGTGGACGTTTTGGCGTGTCCGAAGTGTGTCGGCCGCATGAAGCTGGTCGCGCTGGTGACCGAGCACAAGAGCATCTTGTGCTTTTTGGCGGCGCTCGGCGAGCCCACCGACGTCCCGGCCTGGTCGCCGAGCCGTGGTCCGCCGTACTGGCAGAGCACCGTCCTGCGCCGAAAGGCGTTCGGCGACGTCGCGTAGCCCCCACCGCAGCCCCCCGCGGATATCGCCGCGCGGGCACCCGTCTGCCCGTGATGCGCTTTCTGTCTTATGCGAACACGCGAACCGCACCCAAGCCGTTCCCCTTCGGGGTCGCGAGCGCTTGCGCACCGCGAAACCGCTCTCGAAATGCCCGCAGTGATTCGCCGCGTTCACGTCCCGGCGCGCTTCTTTTACTTACGCTCCG
>CAZYWR010000901.1:0-5652 GCA_964651185.1 uncultured Polyangiales bacterium | reverse complement strand
TCGATCTGATCGTCGTGGACTCGGTGGCCGCGCTCGTGCCGCAGGCCGAGCTCGAAGGCGACATGGGCGATCCACAAATGGGCATGCAGGCACGGCTGATGAGTCAGGCGCTGCGCAAGCTTACGCCGGCCGCGCACAAGGGCGGCACCACGATCATGTTCATCAATCAGCTGCGGCAAAAGATCGGCGTGACGTTCGGGAATCCCGAGACCACCACCGGCGGCAACGCGCTCAAGTTCTACGCATCGATGCGGCTCGACGTACGGCGCGTGGGCCAAGTGAAGGCAGGCGAAAACCTGATCGGCAACCGCACGCGCGTGAAGGTCGTGAAGAACAAGATGGCTCCTCCCTTCGGAAGCGCGGAGTTCGACATCCGCTACGGCGGCGGCATCGACGCACTCGGCGATCTGCTCGACAGCGCCGCCGAGGCCGGCGTCGTGCAGAAGAACGGCGCGTACTACACGCTCGGCGATGAGAGCCTCGGCCAGGGCCGCGAGCGCGCGCGCCAGCTGCTCGCGGAACGCGGCGACCTGCGTCAGCTGCTCGAGGCCCAACTCTTCATCCGGCCCCGCGCGACGGCGGCCCCGGAGGCGGCCTGACCATACGCGCAGTGCTGGAACGCGATCTGGAAAACATCTGAGTGTTGCGCTCTAGCCGCAGAGTTCCGAAGTCAGAACATTGGGCGCCGAACTGAAGCAGTTGACCGCGGGGAGCACGCATCTCGACCGCGCGGGCGCACTTTGACTCAGTTAGGCCTGTTACGGCGCACAAGTGAGAGCGCGCTTGACCCACTGCCACAGGTTGGACACTTTGCGACTTGTGCTGGTGCGTACGACCATCGCTCTCTTGGCTTTTTTATTCCTACTGGGGTCAGATTGGCCCAAGTGGCCGATCCGCCGGAGGGAGGGTTCGGTTCCCAATCGCTACGCGGCCGCCCTGCTCGAGCCTGATAGCTGGGCACCCGAGCCCGAGAGCCCGCGCACCTTGGACGTGCAGCGCTTCGCGCGCGCATTGCGGGCTGTGTGCGAAAAGTTGACGCCGGCGAAAGCCGAGCAGTACGCGCGCTGGATCCAAGAGAGCGCGGCGCTGCACGAAGAGGACCCTTTCTTGGTGGGCGCGGTCATGTATCACGCAAGCCGCTGCCTTGGTGATGCGGAGGAGGTGCAGGGCATTGGGCTGACCGGCATCCAACCCGAGATGTACCGGGGCAACGTCGACGTCGACATGCTGCAATACGCGGTGCGGGAGGGCGACAGCTGGGAGATGCGGGCCAAGATCCTCTCGCGCCCGCTGAGCTCGTCCGCGCTCGCGAACCCGCAGGCGAACATCGAGTGGGCGGCGGCCTTGCTCGCGATGTGGCGTGAGCAGCACGAGCTCATCGACGATCAGTTCGAGCAGGAGCCGCACCGCCACTACGTCTCGCATTTTCTCTGGGGCGACCGCGTGCAGAGCGCGCGCGCCGAAGACGGCATCTTCATCGAGAGGCGGCGGCTCTTGCAGCACTATGGCGCGCCGGTGTCGAACGCGACGCGCAACTTTCGCAGCGTGGAATGGGGCGCGCCGCTCGAGGGCAGTCCGCGCATCGTGAGCAGCAAGCCGGGCGCGGATCGCGATCACGGCCTACGCATGCATCGTGGTGTGGACGTGGACGCGGCGCAGGGCGAGCCGGTCCTGGCGATGGCAGACGGACACGTGAGCTTCGCCGGCGTCGATCTGCCGGGTCGCGGCACCGCGGTGCAGCTCGACCCCGACGAGATCGATCGCATTCCGCTCGAACAGATGGGCGCCGGCGGGCGCTACGTCTGCCTGACGCAACCGCCCGCCCCCACACCCCCAGCGGCGCCAACCGCCCCCGAACCGCCCGTCACCGCCGTGCCGCGCAAGCTCGAGCAGTTCGAAGCGCACGGCGAGACCGAAGACGTCGACGGCGTATCCGCTGAGCCGAGTAAGGGCCGCACGCGCATCGAACTGCCGCCCACCGAGATCGTCGCCGTCGACCCGGCGACTGAGCTCGTGTCTTGCTACATGCACCTCGAGACGACGTACGTGAAGGCCGGTGAACAGGTCAAGCGCGGGCAAGTGATCGGCACCGTCGGACGCACCGGCTGCCAGAGCTCGCCGGCGCATCTCCACCTCGAGCTCAAGTCACAGCACGAGCTGTTCGACGCGCGCGACGTGCTGACGGGCATCTTGATCGGCGATCCCCCCTGGCGCTCTTCGCACGAGGAGCGCCGCGCACGCCGTCGCGCACGGGCGGAAGGCCTAACGAGCCACGCGCTCAGCGTGACCGACACCGAATAGACGCGCGCTCCGAGCTCGCTGTTCGTCCACAGGTGCCGGCCTGCGCCTGCGTGTGCGCACCGGAAGATGCTTTACGTATCGTTGGCTCAGCGCTCCACAACGCAGACAGCACCCATCGGACGCGCGCGGGATCGCAAGGCGCTCGGCCCGACGTTCGAGCTGTTCGCGGGCGAGACGTTGCTGCCGCCGGGGGCGCTGCGCACGGCCGCCGGCGAGCCTTGCGCGGTGTTTACGCAATTCGCGCGCGTCTTCGCGAGCTCAGCGCCGGCGAGACAGCAAGATACGAAGCACGTACCAGAACAGCAGCATCACCGAGGCGAACAGCGCGAGCGAGGCGGCCACGTGCTGATCGGTGCGATAGTGCTGCATCACGTTCGAGGTGTCGTAGAGGATGTAGCCGCAGGCCAGCGCGATCATCGCGTAGCTGAACACGATGCCGAGCGTGAAGCCGAAGATCACGGATCCAAACACCAAGCCGAGCGCCGCGAGGCCGCCGAACATGAGCGCGCTCCGTAGGAACGAAAAGTCTTTGCGGGTGAGAAACACGACGCCGGTCAAGCCGCCGAACAACGTGACCGTGATGAGCACCGCGCGCGGCAAGAGCTGCGGATCCGGCGGGCTGCCGTCCGCCCCAGCGCCCGCCGCGAGCGCCAGCGCGATGAGCGGAACGAACAGCAGCGACTCGAACAGCGCGTACAGACCGAGGCCAGCGTACTGCGTCGACTTGGATGTGGACGACGACGCCCAACGGTCGGCCACGTAGCTGATGCCCACGAACGCAGCCATGAACAGCATCCAGGCGAAACGTCCTCGGCTGAGCGCCGCGAACATCCAGCGCGGCACCGAGGTCTGAAACCAGAACGCCTCGAGCAGCGCAAAGAGCGCGATCGCACCGAACAAGTGGGCGTACGTCTTGGTGATGAACGCGGCGCGCGCTTCGGGAGAAGCGAGCGCGACGAGCGGCGCCTGTGCCGCCGCGGCGAAGTCTGGTCGTGACTCGTACTGAGGTTGCATGCTGGCTCCTGTGTGGCTGCCGCCGCGGCGGCGCGTGAACGACCGCCGCTGTCGACGCGGAGCGTACTCCAACGCTTCCAGCCCGTGGACCGTGGTCTGAGGCAGAGCGCTCCTCAACCCCCGAACGGGTGAGCTGCCGTTCGCGCTCCTCGCGCCGGAGAAACGGCGATGGCCGGGCGCTTCAGCAACCTCGACCGTAGTAATAACCGTCCCGGAAATAGCAGCGCCCGTGGCGGTACTTGACGCGATAATTCCAATAGCCGTGGTGACGCGGTACGACGCGCGGACCGTAGTACCAGCCCCACCCAAAGGGGCCGTGAATCCACGCGCGAAAGCCGAACGGCGACGGCCGGCTGACCCACGGGCCGTACACGAACGGCCCCCACCCCCACGGCGAGGCGTACCACGTCCAGCCGTGCGCGGGCATGTAGAGGTAGGCCACGGGCACGCCGTCGATGGTCGCCGTCGTGGTGCCCGCGGGTACCCAGATCCAGCCATACTGGGCTGTGTTCACCCATTGGCCCGGCAGCGCCGGCTGGGCGATGGTGGGCGCGGCGACAGGCACGAGAGGCGCCGGAAAGGGTGTCTGCATGAGCGGAGTCCCAGCTTGAGGCGGCGGAGCCGGCACCGCCTGCGTGGGCTGCCCGCCGTAAGCCCCGAGCGGGGGCTGCCCGATCAGCGCTTGTTCCTGGGCCTGCACACGCGTCGCCGCCGTCATCACGGCCGAAAGCGCCAGGAAGCCCGCGCAGCAGGACACCCATCGCGACGTATTCGTCATGGCTCTACCTCGCTGGAGTTCAGCACATTTCTCGGCCGGGCACGACTCTCGCCTGCGAGCCGCCCTTCGCGAAGATGTGCGAACATGTCTCGTGGCGCAATTCTGTTGTAATGCGGATGACGGACGCTGTTTCGTCACGCTCATGCTCCCCAGAGCCAAATCGCTGCGGCACACTTTCTAGCGAGTCTCATGGCCCCGTTGCGGCCCACAATCCTTTCGCTGCTGCTCACGCTGGCCGCGTGCCACGCGCGCGTGGGGTTCTCTTCGTGCACCACCGGGACGTCGCGTGCGCAAGATGTCGAGGCACGCCGCAACGGCAATCACGCGCGCGCTGCGCGGAACGCGGCGAAGTCGCGGGCGCCCAGCAGGACGACCAAGCCGAGCTCCAGCAACGCAGCGGCCGGGAACCGCGGCGATCGCAGTCCCCAAGCGAGCACCGCAGGCCGCGCTTCCGAGCCGTTGTGTGATGGCCGTCCCTGCGACGTGGCCGCATCGACTGCTCGAGGGGTACTCCCCGACGCGGGCACGCTCGACGACGTCGCGCCCGATCACGGCGATGAAGCTGCTGGCGCAGACGCAGGAGTCCAAGTCGAACCCGCCATGCCTGGCGAGGACGCCGCCGTCAACGAGCCCGATGCCAGCGCGGGCGAGACGGGAGCGAGTGCCGACGCGGCCGTTGAAAGCGCGGAATCGAGTGATGCCGCTGCCGGCGAGGAGAGCGATGCTGGAGAGTCCGACCAGATCGTGAACCAAAGCACTGAGCCGCAGGCGAGCGATCCACGTCGCGCCTATCTGTTGCAGCTGCAGTCGACGTTTGGGGCCGGCGCGAATGGCACGGGCAACGGCATCGGGCCGCGAAGCACGGGTTTTGGGATCGGACCGGGAAGTACCGGCGGCGGCATCGGGCCGCGAAGCACGGGCTGGGGCATCGGGCCAGGAAGCACGGGCAGCGGCATCGGACCTGGCAGCACAGGCACCGGCATTGGACCGACAAGCACGGGCAGCGGCATCGGACCGGGAAGCACAGGTTTTGGGATCGGACCGGGAAGTACCGGCGGCGGCATCGGGCCCGGAAGCACAGGCAGCGGCATCGGACCTGGCAGCACAGGCTGGGGCATCGGACCTGGCAGCACGGGCTTCGGCATTGGACCAGGGAGCACAGGCTTCGGGCTTACGCCCCTGCGCACGGACCGCGCGCAGACGCCGAAACGATAGCAAACGACGCATTTGCAGCGACCACCGCAAGCGACGCATGACGCAGTGATCCGCAGTACCGCAGTACCCCAAAGAATGACGCCGCGCGGTGAAGGCCGTTCGACGTTGACGGACGAGTGTCTTGGGGGCAGTACCACGGAATGCGGCGATGCGCGGTCATGTTCGCGGCGTGGGCGTCGGCGTGCTCGAGTTCGGACCTCGGAGATCAGGTCGGGCAAGACAGCGGGCTGCCCTTCGGCGTCGATCCTTCGGAACTGCCGTGTACAGACAACGATTCCGTAAAGCTCGGGTCGATCGTGCAAGGCATGAACAGCGTCGTCGCGGCCAAAGTGATCGCCGCTGAG
>CAZYWR010000900.1:0-1992 GCA_964651185.1 uncultured Polyangiales bacterium | reverse complement strand
CGCCGGGCGGACGCGCAGGCGCGTCGGCATCAGGGCGCCTCCACGCCGCCTGCACCGGCGAGGCTGAACGCCCCTTGCATGCGCCGCAAGAGCTCGCTGAGCTCCACTTCGGGGAAGACCCCACGCACGATCACGTAGCTGCCGTCGTCTGCCACGCGCAGCTGCGCGAGCAGCCCGCCGAACCCGAGCATGCGCACCAAGAAGTTGTTGGCAAGCCCGTTGATCGCCTCGCGTACTTGGACCTCGAGCGCTTGCGCGCGTGCCGCGTCCGCCGCTTGCGCGACCGCCGCCAAGCGATAATCGGCGCCGAGCTCGAGCCCGATCCCGACCCGCGTCGCCTCGCGCGTCACGTCCCCGAAGCCGTAGCGATTCGCTTGACGCGCGACCATGGCGCGGCCCTGCCCGTCGGGATCCTCCGCGAGCAGCGTCACGTGCGCCCGCGCGAGCTCGACCTTGCTCGCGAGCGACATGTAGAGCGGCGTGCTCTCGATCAACGCGCCCGGTCCCGCGCTCGCGCGCGCCACCAGCTGCTCGAGCCGATCCGGGCTCCCGGTCACGATCAGTCCCGGAGAGATCTGCGTCCAAACGCCATCCGGCCGGCGGTAAAGCGTCAACAGTCCGCGCGGCTCGGGCGCCAACTGATCGCGCGCCGCCAGCTCGCGCAGCTCCGCCTCGCCGAAGCTCCCCTCGAGCGCGGCGATGTACGAAACGTCTTCGCGCGTGTGACCGCGACCGGCGAAGGTCACGCGCGCCACCTTGGCAAGGTCGACCCAGCCCGCTTGTTCCGGTGCGGGCTGAAGTTGGTTCCAGAGCGGCCAAAACGCGGTCTTACGCAGCGCGTCGAGGTCGGCGCGGCCCAGGAAGGCCGCGTCTTGCGGCATCCAGCTCCACGGGTCGTCCGGCGGCTTGGGCGTGGGAAGAGCTTCGGGCTTGGGCTTGCCCGCCGCACACCCGAAGAGCGCCAGCGCGATCACGGCGCATAAGGCTTGCGCGAAGCGGCGGTCAGCGCGTCGCATCGGCGCCTCCCGACGCTCGCGCGAGCGCGCGCACGGTCTCGAGCAGCCGATCGTTTTCCGCCTCGGTGCCGAGCGTGATGCGCAGCCAGTCTTCGATCGGCGGCGGCATCGGCCGCGTGATCACGCCCCTGCGCAGCAGCGCATCGCCGGTCGCGTTCCCGCTTTGCCCTAGCCCTGGGAGGCGCACGAGCAGGAAGTTCGCCTGACTCGGCGCGACCTCCGCGCCGATCGCCGCAAGCTCTCGCGCGACGCGCTTTCGTTCGCGCGCGTTGTGCGAGACGTAGCGCGCCACATGCTGCGGATCCGCGAGCGCGCCGAGCGCTGCGGCCAGCGCGATGGAGCTCACGTTGAACGGGGCGCGCACGCGATCGAGGTAGTCGACGAGCGCAGCGGGCGCGATCCCATAACCCACGCGGAACCCGGCGAGCGCGTACGCCTTCGAGAACGTACGCAGCACGATCAGCCGCTCGTGGAGCTCCCTGAGCTCGAGCGCACTCACGAAGTCCTCGGCCTCCGCGAACTCCACGTAGGCCTCGTCGATCACGGCGATGGTCTGTGGCGACAGTGCCTTGAGCAGGCGCTCGAGCCCGGCGCGACCCACGTAGGCGCCGGTCGGATTGTTCGGGTTGGCGAGCAAGAACAGACGCGTGTCGGGCCGGAGCGCCGCGATCATCGCGCCGACGTCATAGTGGACGTGATCGCGCAGCGCGACCTCGCACGGCTCCATGTTCCCGGCCAACGTCGAGCTGCGATAGACGACGAACGAAGGGTGCGGATAGACCACGTGCGCGCCCGGCTCGCCGAACGTGCGCGCCGCCAGATCGATGAGCTCGTTCGAGCCGTTCCCCAGCACGATCTGCGCGGGGCTCACGCCGTGATGGGCGGCCAGCGCCGTCCTCAGCTTGTGGTGATCCGGATAGCGATGTGCCTCCCGCAGCGCGAGCGTCGCGGCTTCGAGCGCCTTGGGCGAAGGCCC
>CAZYWR010000899.1:0-2479 GCA_964651185.1 uncultured Polyangiales bacterium | reverse complement strand
AAGGCGGCGGGAGCGGCGACCCGTCGACGCTGACATGGGCGCTCGCCGGCACGACCTCGAGCGCGACGTGAACGTGCGGTACGAGCGCCGACGGACGCCCATGCGCGGGGAGACCCACAGCGCCTGGCAGAGCCGGCTCTGGCGGCTCCGCGGGCGGCTCCGGCTCAGGGGGCGCCTGGGTGTGGGCCGCCTGCGCAGGCGGGCGCGCAGGCTGTGCTGGCGGGCGCGCTGGCGGCGGAAACAGCGCGAGCCCGATCCCTGCGGTACTTGCGGCCACCACGACCATGGTCGCGAGCCGCAGCGGGGAGGGCTTGCGTGGCCGCCACGACGCTGACGCCTCGCTCGGCTCACTGCCCGCCGCGCGCGAGCTGGCCGCGTCTCGCTCGTTGGCCGCCAGGGCCAGCGAGCGCGGGGCGGCGCTCGGCGTCTCTTGCGGACCGTGCTCGGAAGCGCGAACGTCCGGGGCACGGAGGCTCGGCAGCTCGGCGAGCTGCTCGACCGGGCCACCCTCTTTGATCGCCGAAAGCTGCTGCTCGATCAGCTTGCGCAGCTTGCGCCGGTCTTCCTCGAACAGCGAGATCATGATCTCGGACAGACTCTGCGCGTCTGCCTTCTCGCCCAGCGACTCGCGATAGCCATCGAGCGCGTCCGCGAACGAAGCCGCGTCGGGCCAGCGCGCCGCCGGATCGAGCGCGAGCGCGCGGTCGACGATGGTGGCGAGCGCGTCGGGCACATCGGGCCGGATCCAGCGCAGCTTCGCTTCGTCGCCGCGCAGGCGGATTTGCGCCTTGGTGGCATCGGACACGGCGCGCCCGCCCGCGAAGCGCTCGCGCGTGATCGCCTCCCACAGCATGACGCCGAGCGAAAACACGTCTGCGCGCGCGTCCACCGGATCGCCGCGCAGCTGCTCGGGCGCGATGTAGTCGAGCTTGCCCTTGATCAGCCCGAGCTCGGTCTTGTGGCTGGCGTCGCGCGTCTTGGCTACGCCGAAGTCGAGCAGCTTCACCTGGCCGTCGTAGGTGACGAACACGTTTTGCGGGCTCACGTCGCGGTGCACGATGCCGAGCGGCTCGCCCTGCAAGCCGCACAAATGATGCGCGTAGCGCAGCCCGCGCGCAGTTTCGGAGAGGACGCGCAGCGCCTGGGCCAGCGCGAGCCCGTCGGGCGCCGCGCGCGTCGCGAGCGCGCGGTAGGTCTGACCTTCCAGGTACTCCATCGCCAAAAACACGTGTCGCTCGCTCACGCCTACTTCGTAGGTGTGGACGACGTTGGGATGCGCGAGCTGCGCGGCGACGCGCGCTTCTTCCCAGAACAGGTCGACGCTGTGCTCCGAGCCGAGGCGTAGCTCGTCTTTGAGCACCTTGAGCACGAGCAGCTTGTAGAAGTCGCCTGGGCCGACCACGACGCCCAGGTACACGTTGGCCATGCCGCCCTCGCCGAGCGCGGCGATCAGATGATACTTGCCAAGCGACCGGAGGATGGGGGCGTCTCTCACGACCGTCTACTGCCGCCAAAAAAAGCTATGCAGGACAATACAGACGTGGTCGTGACATGTCCAGGCACACCCGCGCTCGCGCGCGAGCACCGATGTGGCCCACGCGCGCGTCTTCGCTCGCAAAGGCGCGCGCTTTCCCGCGTCGGCAGCGCCAGAGCCCGGACGTCAGGCGCTCGCCCGCGCGGTCTCGAGCGGCAGCTCGAGCGCGAACGTCGCGCCGCACCCGCTGCCTTCGCTGTGCCGCGCAGCGCGCCGCCGAGCTCGTCCGCAGCGAGCGCGCCGCTGTGCAAGCCGACGCCGCACCCTGAGTCAGCCACGGACGCGCGGTGTGGCTTGGCTCGCTGCGCGAGCAGATGACCGCGCAGCGAGCCGAGGTTCACCCGCCGGGCCGGACACGATACGCGTGATAGGATGCCGGGCGATGAGGCCCGCTTACGCACTATTCTTGGGATGGTTCATGCTCGCTTCGATGGCCCGCGCAGCTCCGCCGAAGGGCTCCGACGCGGGCACAGCCGCGCCATCTCCCGCGCGTCCGGCTCCGCCCGCCAGTCCGGCCAAGGCGCTCGACGCAGGCGCCGCCTCGCCGCCGCGCGCTTCCAGCTCCGACGCGCGTCGGGACGCCGCGGCCTCGCCGCATTCGGAGACCGAGCCGGCCGCCCGCAAGCTCAACGCGATCCTGGCCGAAGCGCAACGCAATCCAGCGATTTCACGCTCGCCCGACCCGGAGCTCAAGCGCCACCAAGACGGCAGCTACACGTTCGATGGCAATGGCGTGAAGGCGACCATCGATCCAGACGGTCAGGTCCATTTTCGTGACAAATACGTGGACTTCAATTCCAACATGTGGCTCGGCTTTCACTTCGATCTCAACGCGTGGCTCGACCATCTCGCGGGCAATGATCCGTATCGCTCGGAGCGACGCTGGTTTCTCGAGCGTACGCAGCCGCTGCGCGAGCAGCTCGCCCATGCGCGCATGGCGGAGGC
>CAZYWR010000898.1:0-4909 GCA_964651185.1 uncultured Polyangiales bacterium | reverse complement strand
CGTGCATCTCGGCCGGCGAGCATTCGTCGCGCGTGTCTGCATTCGCGCGTGCGTCTTCGACGTCGGCCGACGAGCGCGCGCCGCCCATCTCGCCGCTCGCGCGATCCTCGCGCTCTCCCACGCTCCGGCTGGCTTCATGCGCCGTACTCTGCGCCCGAACCGGTTCACGCTCGAAGGCGGACGCGGACGGCTTCGATACGGGCTCGAGCAGGTTCGGCGGCGCGATCGCGGGCACGCCGATCAGGGTTCGCGAGGTCACGCCACGCACCGGCGGCAGCGACGCGCGCTCCTGCCTGCGCGCGCCTGGCGCCAGCGAAGTGGACGCCGCGGGCTCGGCCAGCTCGCGCCCGTGCCAGGCCGCAGCCAGCGCCGTCTCGAGCGGAGCCATGATATTGGTGACCGCCGGCAGCGCGACGGGGCGCGCGCGCACGAAGCCATTCACCTCACGCAAGAGCAGGTTGAGCCCGGACGTGCCGAGCAAGGCGGCCTCGAGCGCGCGCCCGTCGCCGCCGCGCGCGCCGACGACCAGACCTTCCGCCAAATCGACTTCCATACTCAGCCGCGCCGTGTCGAAGCGCGCGCGCCAGCTCTTGCCGGATTGTGCGAGCAGCCGCAATACGCGCGCCGGACCGAGCGTCTCGAGCGCCACTTCGAATTCTTGCGCCTGTCGCGCGCGCGCCACCGCCGCGTCATAGTCCGCGCAGAGCAGCTGCACCTGCGCGCACAGCGCGGGCAAATCGTGCGCCTCGAGCAGGCCGCCGCCGATGAGCTCGGTGGCGGAGACGAGCGCACAGGTCCAGCGCAGCTGCGGGTGGCGGAAGATGCTGGCCAGCGCCGCCCAGCACGGACCCGTGAAGTGCTCGGGCTCGACCACGATCACCTCCGGATCGAGCGCCTCCGCGCGCTCGAGGCGCGCCGGATCCACGCTCAGCACGGCGACCTGCGCACCGCGCTGTCGCAAGGTCTGTGCGAGCGCGTCCGCGGCCCCCGGCTCCGGATGCAAGACGCCGACACGGCGGCCCTCCAGGCTCGCTCGCCTGCCGGCGAGCTCGGTGGCGGCGCGGCTGATCAGCGCGACCCGGCCCGGCGTCACGAGGCGCGCGGTCGCCTCCGTCGCCAGCGCCACGTCATGGGCCGAGAGATGTGTGACGAAGGGAGCGGGCGGCGCGATCGACGCACACCAACGAAGCGCTGCCCGGCGCTCCTTGGCCTGTGAAGCAGAACGGCTTACCACGCGATGATCCTAACTTGCGCATGGATTTCGCTGGGGACCTCCCGTCCGGTTTTGCCCCACACCTCACAGTCTGAGCCGCGAGCCGCGATCTTGAATGCACGGGCTGGTGCCGCGCATCACCGGGAGAGTAAGAGCTCGGCGCATTTGTCGAGCTCGGCCGCGACCGCTGCTTCCTTATTCGCGGGATTTCGCCTGCATCCAGGCGCCCTCGCCTACCCGTCGGGGGCGCCTCCACAATTAGGACACGTTCCGGACTTACGTCGCATTTTGCAGAGCCTAGTACGCCCTGTGCTGGTGCGAACGCGAGCCGCTCGAGTAATCTGCTCTACAGTGCCATGGACCGCGAACCAGGGGGAGAGCGCGCGCTTATCCGCGCTCGCCAAGTGTCGAATCCTCGACACGGGTGCTGAGCACGCGTTCGACGCGCTCGCGCGACTCGCCGCGCAAGTCACGACGTGTCCGCTCGCGATGCTCGCGTTCGTCGATCGCGACCGCGTATGGCTCAAGGCCTCGGTGGGCGTCGCGCGCCGCGAATACCCGCGCGACAAGGCTCCTTGCGATGCAGCGCTGGCCACGCCGCGCCTGACCATCGCAGACGCCCAGCTCGATCCGCGCTTCGCCGCGCACCCGCTGATCGCGGACGCCCCGCACCCGCGCTTTTACGCGAGCGCGCGCGTGCACGGCCCCGAGGGCGAGCCGATCGGCGCGCTCTCGGTGCTCGACACGCGACCGCGCGAGTTCACCGAAGAGCAGGCCGCGGCGCTGTCCATGGTCGCCGACGCGGCCAGCTCGCAGGTCGAGCTGCGCATGCTGCGCGACGCGCGTCTGCTCAAGAGCGAAGCGCTCTTGAGCTCGGCCCAGCGCATCACCGGGATCGGCTGCTGGGAATGGGATATACGCACCAACGAGATCACATGGTCGGAGGAGATGTACACCATCTTCAAGCATCCGCGCGATCGGCTGCCGACCATCGCAGACTTCTTGGAGTACATCCACCCAGACGAGCGCGAGATCATCCGGGAGCGCACCGAGGAGACGATGATCCGCGGTCGCACCATCTTCCCGGAGTACCGGATCGTGTGGCCGGACGGCACCGTGCGCATCGTAGCCGCCACTGCGGAGCTCCAGCGTGACGTCGACGGCACGCCGATCCGGCTGACCGGCGCGCTTCAAGACGTCACGGAACAGCGGCGCATGGAGCTCGAGCGACAGCAGCTCGCCACGCAGATGTTGCGCACGCAGAAGCTCGAGAGCCTGGGCGTACTGGCCGCCGGCGTGGCGCACGACTTCAACAACTTGTTGGTGGGCATGCTGGGCAACGCCGAGCTCGCCGCGCTCGATCGGCGCCTGTCCGCGCAGACCAAGGAGCTGATCGATCAGGTGATCGATGCGGCCGAGCAGGCGGCGGGCCTCACGCGCCAGCTGCTCGCGTACACCGGGCGGCGGCCATTCGCGATGCGCAACGTCGACCTCGGGGAGCACGTGCAGAACGTGGGCTCGCTGTTGCGCGCGTCGCTGCCCAAGGGCGTGAAGCTCTGCTTCGATCTCGCGCCCGAGCTGCCCCAAGTTTGCGCGGACCTGGACCAGCTGCAGCAGGTCACGATGAACCTGATCCTCAACGCCGGCGAGTCGTACGGCGAGCGGGAAGGCGAAGTTCGCATACGCACGTTCCTCGAAGAGGTCGACGCACCGCGCGCTCATGCCTTGACCGTGCCCGCGCCGCCACGTCCGGGGCGCTACGTGGTGTTCGAGGTCGCAGACGACGGCTGTGGCATGGACGCGCGCACGCTCGAGCGAGTGTTCGAGCCATTTTTCAGCACCAAGTTCACTGGCCGCGGGCTCGGGCTGGCGGCCGTGCTGGGCATCGTGCGCGGCCACGACGCGGTGCTGAGCGTCGATAGCGAGCCCGGCGTGGGCACCACCTTCCGCGTGTCCTTTCCTGTTTACGAACAGCGCGCGCAGCCCGCCCGCGCAGAGCCGTCGCTGCCGCCAGACCCGGAGGCCGACGTGCTGCAGGGCGCGTGCGTGCTCGTCGTCGACGACGAAGCGCGCGTGCGCGCGGTCGCGCGGGCCGTGCTCGAGGGCGCGCAGGTGCGCGTGCTCGAGGCCGAAAACGGCGAGCAAGCGCTGGCGCTCTTCGATCGGCGCGGCGGCGAAATCGGCGCGGTGCTGCTCGACGTGATCATGCCGGGTCCGGACGCGGCCAGCGTGCTGCGTAGCCTGCGCGCCGCGCGTCCGACGCTGCCCGTGGTCTTGTGCAGCGGCTACCCGGAGGACGAGGCCACGCGACTCTTGCGCGAGCTGGACGGCGAGCGCAGCGCCTTCCTCGAGAAGCCCTTCTCGCCGCTCGCGCTGCTGGCCAAAATCCGCGGCGTGCTCAGCGCGCAAGCGGCGCAGCCGGCTGGGCCGTCATGACCCGCGCGCTCCGCGCAACAACTTGAGATCCGCGGTGAACAGCAGATAGCACGCGATCCCGACCGCCAGCGCGGGCACGATCACCGGCAGCTCGAGCGCGGAGACCAGCAGGAACACGGACAATCCCTGGCCGACGAGGTCGTACGAGAGCAGCGCGACCCGGCGCAGGCTGTGGGCGCCGTCGGAGTAATAGCTCTGGGCGAACACGATATCGAAGAAGCGCTCGCGGTACACGTTCCACGCGACGAGCTGCAGCGCTGCGACCGCGAGGTGTCCGACGGCCAGACTCACGAAGATCAGGTTGAGCGACACCAGGGCGACATCACCGACGAAGGTAAGGCCGTCGTAGATGGTGAACACCACGTGCCCCATCCTGGTCTTCTGAAAGCCGCCCTTGATCGGAGCATTGAGGAAGTAGTGAGCGTGCCCGCACATCTGATAGACACGGCTCGCCAACAACGCGAACAGCGCAAGCTTCAACATCGAAAACCTCGTGTTCAGGTGGTTGCTACGGATCCAGAAGAACACACGCTTCACTTGCGCCGGCCCGTGCTTGACCGCGATGCAGCACGGACAAAGCTCCACAC
Source organism: uncultured Polyangiales bacterium (assembly GCA_964651185.1). Classification (GTDB taxonomy): domain Bacteria; phylum Myxococcota_A; class Polyangia; order Polyangiales; family DASUME01; genus DASUME01. Next base: position 673 of record CAZYWR010000898.1, on the reverse strand, counting down.
GGTCTGCTATCAACCAGCATCAGCTATCTACTTCCTATCTGTGAACGGCGCCCCTTGTCCAGCATGCTGAGCCGCGTCTGCCGATACAGACTCATACTCAGAATCAGCAGGAGGTAGTCGCAGTCGCGCGCGGTGGCAGCGGGTCGCACCCTTCGCCAGCACGTCGCCGCGCGACTTGTGGGCGGCCGAACATGCGGCGCGAAGCGCTGCCAGTTCGCGCACCTACGCCGCCAGACCGTACCTGGATGGGAACACCAGGAGTACGCGCGTGGTCCAGCGCCTGAGCGAGACGCTCGATGATGACTACTATCGCGACATCGCTCAGACTAGCATGCGTCAGGGTCCCGGTGCGCTGGCGAGGGGAGCCTCGCACCATCGTGGGACGACCCGCAGTGCGCATAGACGACCGGCAGGCCGCGGGCCCGCCGTCCGGAGAAGGCATCCGTCGGACCATGGCGACTACGCAACAACCCATGCTCGTTTGCCGCGTGCGCGCGCGCTTGTGCGCGCTGCCCGTGACGCAGGTCGTCGAGACGCTGCGGCCTCTGCCCGCGGAGCGGCTCGCCGGCATGCCGGCCTTCGTCACCGGCGTGGGCATGATCCGCGGGGAGCCCGTGCCGATCGTGGACCCGGGCCTGTTGCTCGGTGATGAGACGCGCGCGGCGCCCAGCCG
>CAZYWR010000897.1:0-2787 GCA_964651185.1 uncultured Polyangiales bacterium | reverse complement strand
AGCCGGACAACATCTTCCTGTGCCGAAGCCCCGACGGCGACGTGGTGCGCATCCTCGACTTCGGTTCGGTCAAGCTGCAGGTCGAGACCGGCCCCAAGCTGACCGCGTTCGGCACCACGCTCGGGTCGCCCTATTACATGTCGCCCGAGCAGGCGATGGGGAAGAGCGATGTCGATCAGCGTACGGACGTATTCGCGGCGGCCGCGATCTTGTACGAGTGCGCGACCAGTAAGATCGCGTTCGACGCCGGCAACGTGGCGCAGATCTTGATGAAGATCATCAACCAGACACCGGTGCCGGCCAGTCAGGTACGGCCCGGGCTGCCGCCGCGCCTCGACGACGTGATCGAGCGCGGCCTGCGCAAAAACAAGGCCTCGCGCTACCCGAGCTTGCCGGCGCTCGCGGCCGATCTGTGCGATGCGTACGGGCTCGAGGCGAACGTGGCGCGCTGGGCGGAGGCCAAGCTCGACGAGATCGCGGCGGCGCTGGCGGCCACCACCCCGCCGCCCGCGCGCGCGTTCGCGCCGTCGCTCGCGCCAGCGGCGAGCACCGGCGAGAACCGGCCGAGCGAATCGAGCTGGCCGCCCGTGGTGGGGCGCAGCCCGGGCATGATGATCGGCGTGGCCGTGGGCGCACTGGCCGTGGTGGCGGTGATCACGGCGCTGCTCTTTCGCTGAAGGGCGCTCGAGCCCGCTCAATCGGCGCGCACAAACGCGCTTCCGAGCAGCGTCTTGAGCCGTCCCGGTTCGCGCGGGCCGCGGCTCTCTGAAAAGCCGCTTCCGGTGGCGGCGGCGTTGTCGAGGTGGGCTTGGGCGAGCGCGCGCGTCAGCTCTTCGCGCGTGGTGGCGCCGCCGGCGAGCGCGCTATCGACGAGGCGATACGCGTCGTAGCCGAGCGCCGAGAACAGGTTGGGCTCCGCCTGAAATTTCTCGCGATAGCGCGCCGCGAAGTCTGGCGCATCGGCCGCGTCGAACGGCACGGAGAAGAGCGCGCCCTGCAGATAGCGGCGCGCGTTGAGCGCCAAGCTCGGGTCGAAACCCGCGGCCGGAATGACGTAGAGGACCTTGCGCCCCTCGGGCGGCTCGCTCCCAGGCGCGACCGACCAGAGGCCACGCGCAGCAAAGGTGGGCGCCATGAGCGCGATCTTGCTCGGCCCATCGAGCAACACGAGCGCGTCGGCGTCGAGCTCGCTCAGCCGCTGCGCCTCCTGCACGAAGCTGGAGGTCGTCGGCGGGTAGGCGACGTCGCCCACGAGTTTGCCCCCGCGGCGCTGGATGGCCTGGCTAAAGGCGGCGCGCATCGCCTCGCCGAAGGCGCTTTCTGGATGCACGAGCGCGAAGCGGCGCGCGCCCTGGCGCTGCGCCGCGCGCACCAGCGCATCGGCCTCTTCGCGTGGTTCAGCCAACAGTCGGTAGGCCACCTTCGAGCGCTCGGTCAGCGATGCGTCTGGATTCAGCGCGATCACAGGCACGCCGAGCTCGCTCGCGCGCTCGACCACCGCTTGCGCAGGCCCGGCGCTGAGCGGCCCGATGATGGCGACCGCGCGGTGGAGCGAGACCAGATCTTCGAGCGCCGCCAGCGCGCGCTCCGGATCGCCGGCGTCGTCGCGGTACACGATGCGCGGCTTGTGGATGCCTTCAGCCGAAAGCAAGAGCCCGTGCAGCGCCGCCTCGCCCACTTCGCGGCCGCGCCCGCTCAGCGGTAGGATGGCGCCGATCACGCCTGGATCCGCCATGTCCGGGCGCTCTGCGCGTAGCACGAGCGCCGACAGCTCTTCATCGAGTTCGATGCCGCGGTCGGCGAGCTCTTCGGCCAGCTGCGACACGCGTTCGCGATCCCCGCGCTCGGAGCTCACGCGCAAGAGCCGGCGCGCGACCAGCGGCCAGGCATAGCCGTCGCGCGGCAAGAGCTCATACGCCCGCGGCAAGGCCAATGTCGGGTCGAGCTCGCGTACGAGCGCCTGCACGCGCTCCTCGGCGCGCTTCTTCTGCCCGGGCGTCAGCTCTCCCGAGAGCTCGCGGTCGCGCGTCTCGAGCGCCGCGAGCTGGTCGCCGGTCGCCTCCTCGGCGGCCGCGACGCTGTCGAGCAAGAGCGCCGTCTCTGCAGGATCGACGGTGCGGCCCACGAGCGGTCGCAGCACGGCGAGTGCCTGCCGGTGCTCGCCGAGCCGCGCCGCCGCGATGCCGGCGTACATGCGCCCGCGCTCCGCCAAGGCAGGATCGGGGCTGTGCGCCACGTCGTCGAAGAGGCGATGCGCATCGCGAGCGCGCCCGGCCTCGAGCTCGATGCGCCCGAGCTCCAACCTGGCGAACGGTACGAGCGGGTCGCTCGGCCACTGCTTGAGGAAGGACTGAAAGCGCCGCGCGGCCTCCTTGGCGCGGCCCTCTTCGCGCGCGCGCTGGGCGTCGCGAAACTCCGCTTCGGCGCGCGGTTCCGGGCTCGCCGCGAGCTCGAGGGGGGGAAGTGCCGGGCCCTGCGTGCGACGCGTGCAGCTGGCGCCGAGCAGCGCGAGCACGAGCAGCGGTCCCAGGATCGAGCGCAGCGCAGGCAGCGCTCGCAAAGCGAGGCGAAGCACGCGCCCAGCATAGCCCGGCGCACAATCCGCGCCGCCCGGGGGCGCTATAGTGGACGCATCATGGCGGCAAGCGAACGTCGCGCGCGCGTCGTCGGGGCGCGCGCGCTTTCTCCATCGGTGCAAAGCTTGCTTTTGGAGATCGACGCAGGGGTGGACGTCGGGCCGGGTCCCGACCGGGAGCCCGCGCGCGCCGCCGAGGCGGAGCTCGGCAC
>CAZYWR010000896.1:0-5211 GCA_964651185.1 uncultured Polyangiales bacterium | reverse complement strand
GCGCCTCCACCCCGACCGCTTCGAGGGGGCGGACGCGCGGCTGCGCGCCGTGTCGAACGAGGTCATGGGCGCGCTCCTGCGCGCGGAGCGCGAGCTACGCTGCGGCTGATCGAGTGCGTGTGCCGCGCTCGATGTGGGATGCGACGGCGCTTCGCGCACGCGCGGGCTTGACGGCCTGCGCACGCTTCGCGCCAGGATAGGTGCCGTGACAGGGAGCGGGGCACTCTTGGCAGGTCGGGCGGAGCGGGTTCGCGAGCGCATGAGCGAGCTCGCGCAGCGCGCCACGCATTGGTTTCACGAGCGTTCGGCCTTCGCGGTGCGCGCGCGGCTGATCGCGTGTTGTCTGCTCGGACTGCTGCTGCTCCAGGCGGTGCGCGGCGATGTGTTGGCGGTGGGCTACGAGCCAATCGCCGCCGCGCTGCGCCGCCACGGCTTGCACCTCGACGCCTCGGACGAGCGCGCAATCCGCGCCCAGCGTCGAGGCGGCGAGCAGCAGCTCGTGATCTTCCGCGCGCGGCCCGAGGGCGAGCTCGCCGAAGTATGGCTGGCGCGCGCGGTGTTGGCCGACTCCGGCAAGGTCACGGAGCTCACGCGCCTGCACAACCTGACGCAGACCTCGAGCGCCGACGAGACCACGCCCGTGCTGCTCGATCACTGGGCCCTGTTCGCGCGCAAGGTGCAGGAGCGCGTGATCGCGTTCGAGCTAGTCGATCTCGAGGGCGAGGTCCCGCTCGAGCGCGGCTTCGTTCCCACCCTGCAGCGCGGCGTCACGAATTTGCAGACGACCGGGCGCTGGCGCGGCATCGGCAGGCGCTCGTATCTGCTCGCCGTGCCGGCCGCCCACGCAGCGGCGCGCCGCGAAGGGCACGCCTACGTGCTCGACGTGGACGGCGCGCGCGCCGTGATCGATCCGTCGCAAGAGCAGATCGCCGAAGGGGCGGCGCTGTTCGAAGTGCGCGTGCACAAACCGGCTGTCTCCGCGCTCGTACCGTGGCTGGTCGACACCGTGCGCGACCTATCGTTCGTCGGCGGCGAACGCATCGCTTGGCTCGAGAACCGCGTTTTCGCGCTGCGCGATCAAGCGATGCGCGCGTACCACAGCGTGAGCGACGTCGACAGCGCCGCAGAAGCCGCCGCGGAGCTCGGGATCGAGAAGAAGCAGCTCGCCCAAGTGGAAGAGAAGGTAGAGCGCTTGGCCGTGTCGAACCCGGAGAGCGGCTGGCCGCCGCCCGGGCTCGAGCCGCTCGCCACCGGCGAGCCAGTCGCGGGCGAGGGCCGTTGGCGGGCTATCGTCGACGACCCGCACGTGCGCGTCTTCCCTTCCGGCAAGCCGGTCTTCTATCAGACCTTCCTGCACGCGGATCCGCAGCGCTCGTGGGCGCGCGTGTATCTGACTCTGTGGGATCCGCGAACGGTGCAGCTCCATATCGTGGCGGGCACGGAGGAGCCGATCAGCGCGACGGGCGAGACGGGCAAGGGCGTGATCCCGCGTACGCCGGAGACGCTGACGCGCTTGGTGGGGGCCTTCAACGGCGGCTTTCAGGCGATGCACGGCGAGTTCGGCATGATGGCCGACGGCCGCGTCTATCTTCCGCCGAAGCCGTGGGCGGCCACGGTCGCGGTGTTCGACGACGGTCGCGTGGGCATGGGCTCTTGGCCAGGGCCGAAAGACCGCCGCGCTGGTTACGACGAGGCGCGCGCGGTCGCCGAGATCCCGCAGGGCATGGTCGCATTCCGTCAGAACCTGACCAGCTTGGTGGAGGACGACCGCTTCAACCCGTGGGGGCGCTGGTGGTGGGGAGCCGCGCCGCACCAGCGCAGCGAACAGACGCTCACGCAGCGGAGCGCGCTGTGTTTCACGCGCGCCGGCTTCATGATCTACGCGTGGGGCGACTCGGCATCGCCGGAAGCCTTGGGCGCGGCGCTGTTGCGCGCGCATTGCGTGCGCGCGATGCACCTCGACATGAACGCCGGCCATTCCGGGATGGAATTCTATCATGTGCTCGCCCCGGAAGAGCCGCGGCCGGAGCTCGAGACACGCGAGAGCTATCGCTACGAAGGCGCGCTCGCCGAGCTGCCGGGTTACGTGGTGCGCGCGCGCAAGGCCGTTACGGCCATGGGCATGGTGTTGCCGCGCTACATCCGGCCCGATCCGCGCGATTTCTTTTATCTGACTCTGAAACCGAGCATCGAGAACTCGACGCTCCCGCCAGGCGCACCCGCCTTCTCCAGCGCGGACCTTCCGCACGGCGGATGGCCGCCAGCGTTCTCGCGCTATCTCGGCACCGACGCGCGCCTGCTGCGCATCGACCCGGCGCGCGCTCTGCCTCAGGTGATCGAGGCGGAAGAGGGCGCGCGCGCGGCGGCCCCCGAGGCACCGTCCGGCGCAGAGCTGGTGTTGGCAGAGCTGCGCGGCCAGCTCAGTGAACCGGCGCTCGACGACTCCATGCTCTACGCGCGGGACGAGTTGATCGGCCGGCGCTTCGGCGTCGGCGTCGCCCCACCGGGCGCCGAAGTCCTGGTGCGCGGACCGCTCCTGGCGACACGGCCCGACGCGCAGACGGCGCTCGGCGTGGACGCGCAGGGATTGCTCATGTACGGCGAGAGCGACGACAAGCATCCAGGCGCGCTCGCCGAGGCGCTCGCCCGCGCAGGCGTGAAGAGCGCCATCGCGCTGCCGCGCGGCGTGCGCATGGGACTGCGGTTTCGTGAGGGACTGTTGGCGCTCGACGCGCGCGCGCGCCTCAAGGACGCCGCACTCGTGCTGCGTTGGGTGGCGAGCTCGAAGCCGGCGGTGGAGCTGCTCTTCCCTGAGACTGTCCCGATCGCCTACGCGCGCTGGGCCGCGCTCCAGGATCAGCGCGTGCGTTACTTCCGCACCAGCGAGCCGACTTCGCGCGCGCCGCAGAGCGCGTTCGACAGTGAGGCTGGTGACGCGGCCCATTGAGCGGCGAACGCTTGTCGCGAGATGCGGTCAGGAGCCTGACATGAGCGCTCAGGGTAGCCGCACAGGTGCACTGTAAGCCTTCCGGCTTTGCTGAGTAACCATGCGTGCTCGCACACGATTTGCCTTAGTTGTGGGGACCGGGCCGCGCTTGACCCTCCACTCGGCGCTTGCGTAGACTGAGTCCTACCCCAAACCTTCCCGCGTTGCTTTCTTCTCGGCGAGGGTTGCCCGGTTGGATCAGCCTTCCCCGACAGGGTGGGAGTTACGTGAAAGAACAAGCTCCCAAACGTGTACTTGCTGGCCGCGCACGCAGCGAACGAACTGCCAGGCCATCCAGGTCGCCTGCGATGAGCAGCAAGCCCATACCCTTCGGCAAGTACTATCTGCTCGACCGCGTGAATGCAGGTGGCATGGCGGAGGTGTTCCGCGCCAAGGCGATCGGGGTGGAGGGCTTCGAGCGCATCGTCGCCGTAAAGCGCATTCTGCCGACCATCGCCGCAGATGCCGATTTCATCGCGATGTTCATCGACGAGGCCAAGCTCGCGGTGCAGCTCAACCACGCCAACATCGCGCAGATCTTCGATCTCGGGAAGGTCGACGACAGCTACTTCATCGCGCTCGAATACGTGCACGGCAAAGACTTGCGCGCCGTGTTCGAGCACATGCGCCAGCGCCGCGAGTGCGTGCCGATCGAGCTCGCCTGCTACGTGATGACGAAGATCTGCGAGGGCCTCGATTACGCGCACGGCAAGCGCGACGCGGCCGGTCGCGAGCTCGGGCTCGTGCACCGCGACGTCTCGCCGCAGAACATGCTGATCTCGTTCGACGGCGACGTGAAGCTCATCGACTTCGGCATCGCCAAGGCCGCGGGCAAGGCCAGCCGTACCCGCACCGGCGTGCTGAAGGGGAAATTCGGCTATCTGTCGCCCGAGCAGGTGCGCGGGGAGACCGTCGACCAGCGCAGCGACATCTTCGGCGTAGGCATCGTGCTCTACGAGCTGCTCACCGGAGAGCGCTTGTTCGCCGGGGATAGCGATTTTTCCACCATCGAGAAGGTGCGCAGCGTCGAGATCGCGTCGCCGCGTGAGCGCAATCCAGAGATCCCAAAAAAGCTCGACTACATCGTGATGACGGCGCTCTCGCGCGATCCCGATACGCGCTATCAGAGTGCACTCGAGCTCCACGACGAGCTCCAAAGCTTTCTGCATGCGCGCGGCGCGCTGTTTGGCCGTAAAGAGCTGAGCGCATGGATGCTCTCCCAGTTCCCCGAGGATGCCGAGCGCGATCCGGAGACGGTGGGAGACCTCACAGGGGCGGACTCGCTCGCGTCGAGTCCCATGGACCAAACCCCCATCGTCGCGCCTACGGAGTCCAGTGCCGTGTACAAAGAGACCCGTGATGGCCCCTCTAAGGGCAAAGCAAAGCAACCATCTACAATTTTAGGCATGCCGGCGGTGCTGCCGCCGGCCGATCTAGCCGTGCCGCGACCGAGCCGCTCGTCGATGCCGCCCCCACCGCCGCCGAGCGGCACGCGTCCGCCGCCCCCCCCCGGGGCGGGCGGGCGCGTCGGGACCGTCCCGCCTCGCGTGCGCACCGAGCCGCCAGCCCCGCCGGGCTCGCTGTCTGCGGAGCCGTTGGCGCTGCCCGCGCCGATGAACCGTTCGACGCGTCCGCCGAGCCGCGGCACCCCGCCGCAGGGGCGCCGCGTCCCCCCACCGCCCCCGCGCGCGGCCCCGCCGCCGCCCCCGACCTCGGGGACGCTGATGGGCACGGGCGCGGCACCGGGCGGTCCGATGCTCGATCTCGACTGGGATGACGAGGAGGAGCTCTCGACCCAAATCTATGACCGTCCGAGCGACGGCGGAGACTACGAGTTCGAAGCGGCCGGAGCGGAGCCGGCCGGCGGGCCGTTCGCGTCCGGCGGGGTCGGCTCGCAACCCCCGGGGTCCTACGCCTCCAGCGGCCTGCCTGCGTACGCGCCTCCGCCCCCCGTGAACGGGGAGTCCGGCTACGAGCAGGGCAACCAGTACGCGGGCGTGGCGCCGTACAACGGGTTCGGTCCGGGCGGGACGGTGCCGCCCGGGGTGCAGGTCGCGCCGCACGCGTATGGCTACGCGGAGCCGCCGCCGGCACCTGCGCCGGTGGATGCGGGCATGCACATGGCCGGGCCGCAGACGCTCACGATGACTACGGAGCGGCCGTCGGATCGAGGCCGCAACCCGGTGTATGCGGCGCTGGCGGTGGCCGCTGTCGTGCTCCTTTGC
>CAZYWR010000895.1:0-4893 GCA_964651185.1 uncultured Polyangiales bacterium | reverse complement strand
GCGAGGGCACGTTGGTGGTGGGCGATCGCGCAGAGGTCGAGGCCACCCTGCAGGTCGGGAGCTTGATCGTGCTCGGTGGGACGGTGCGCGGGGACGTGCGCGCCCGCCGCACGGTGGAGTTACACGCGCCGGCCAAGGTCTTCGGCAACATCACCGCGCCGCAACTGATGGTGGACCGCGGTGTGATGTTCGAAGGACAGAGCCGGGTCGTCGAAGACGGCGCCCCTGCACAAAGCGCAACCGGAGCGGCTCCTACCGCTACGGAAAAGTGAGTGTCGTCGAATTCGCATCGAGTGAGGTGCCCGAACGCGACACGAAGTTCACAATTGCGTGCTTAAGTGCTGGTGCGGGCATATCTGCGGATGCAGACCCGGCCGGGCGGGCAGCTTCAGCACGCTGAATGCGTAACCGCCGGGCACGTCGGACGGACAGGAGAAGATGATGACGCGCCGTGCAAACGTCTTGGTGGGCTCGCTCCTCGCGCTCGGCCTCACCGCTTCGACAGTGCATGCGGACGGCACTGCGGTCGCGGCGCTGAGTTCGCCTGCGCCCTCCAATGCGATCGCCTTGGCCAATATCCCGAGCCCGCACGGCGGCGTCGAATGGGGTCGGGCGGAAGGTGTCATCGACGCACGTCCCGCCGAAGTGTTGGCCGTGCTGCACGACTACGGACAATACGCCGGGCTCTTCCCGCACTTCGAGAAGTCCAAGGTGCTGTCGCAGCGCGGAACCGAGGCGATCGTCTACCTGGAGGCGAAGATCCTGTACGGAGCAACCACGCTCTGGGGCCAGGTGCGCATGAGCTCCTCGGCCCTCGGCCCCGACGCGCACGTCGTCGAAGCGAAGATGATGAAGGGCAAGGGCAACATGGCCCAGCTCTTGGCGCGCTGGGAAGTGCGGCCGCTCGATGGCGGCCGGCGCAGTCGCGTCGTGTTCCAATTGCTGGTAGACCCGGCCCTCCCCGTGCCGGACGTGGCGGTCAGCAATGAAATGAAGAACAGCGCCGGCCACGCGTTCCGCGCCTTGCGCAAGCGCCTGAGCCAGCGCACCACGTACGCTGCGCGACTCGGCCATGCGAGCTGAGCTCACGGTTTTTGCGCTGCGCAAATCACACGAAATTTCCCGGAGATCGGCGCCAGTTGCGGACCGGGCCGAACTTGACTCTCAGACCTGACGCTGCTAGATACGCGCCGCCTTCCGGGTTGGTGCGCCAGCGTCGGGCGGCTTCGTTCGTGCCAAACTGGTGAGCCGTCGCCGCAGCACAGCGTGAAGGCTTCGAGACAAGCCACCGACGACCGCTACGAGAGGCTCGAGCCAACGTCTGCCACGTTTCGACCGCTCGCGCGCGGATCCGGACGCGCGCTTCGCGGTTTCTGGTCAGGAGGAATCGGATGCAGCTTTCCGCGGTTTTGAGCGCCCTGCTGGCGGAAGGGTCCATCGTCGACCTCGACGGCACGGTGTTCGTCCAGCTCGGGCTGTTCTTCATCGCCTTCCTGGTGCTCTATGCCCTCGTATTCCGGCCGATGGTGGCGCTGCTGGACGCGCGCGAGCAGGCCATCGATGGTGCCAAGGAAGAGGCCAAGGAGCTCGAAGCCGACGTCGGCGCGAAACAGGCGACGTTCGAAGCCGAGCTGCGGCGCGTACGCGCGAGCTCGAGCGAAGAGCGCGATCGGCTGCGCGGCGAGGGACAAGAGCTCGAGCGCAAGCTGCTAGAGCAAGTGCGCGGCGAGACGCAGGCGCTGGTGAACGACGCGCGGGCCCGGCTGGACAGCGAGGCGCGTGTCGCTCGCGCCGAGCTGAGCGCGCAAAATGGCGAGCTCGCCCGCGAGATCGCGAGCCGCGTGCTGGGTCGGGAGGTGCAGGGATGAGGCTTTCGCTCATTGGCATTGGCGCGTTGGGGTCGGCGCTCGCCGCGCCTGCGCTCGCGCTCGCGCAGGAGGCCGCGGAGCACGGCGAACACGCCGCCCACGGCTGGGATCAGCAGGCGCTGATCGCGTCGTTCGTCAACTTCGTCGTCCTGGTCGCTCTGTTCGTGTACCTGTTCCGCGGCAAAGTGCGCTCCTTCCTCAAGGAGAGGCGCGCCGAGGTAGAACGCGCGCTCTCCGAAGCGGCGCGCCTCAAGGCCGAGGCCGAGGCCAAGCACAAAGAGTACACGGAGCGCTTGGCCAAGCTCGATCAGGAGCTCGCGCGGATTCGCGCCGAGATGATCGCCGCCGGCAAAGCCGAGCGCGACCGCATCATCGCCGACGCGGAGCACAAGGCCGCCCGCCTGCGCAAGGAGGCGGGGTTCATGATCGAGCAGCACGCCAAGCAGCTGCATGTCGACCTCGCGCGCGAGGCCGCTGAGGTTGCCGTGTCGGCCGCCGAGCAGCTGCTGCTGCGCGCGACCACGACCTACGATCAGCAGCGGTTGGCTCAGGAGTATCTGACGGCCCTCGGCAAGACGCGTCCCTCGAGCCCGCCCAAGAAGCAGTCGAACAGCATCCGGCCGGAGCCGCGAGCATGAGCTTAGGACCGCTGGCGCGCCGTTACGCGCGCGCAATCCTCGATCTGGCGAGCGAGCAAGGCCAGGTCGACTCCGTAGGCGAAGAGCTCCAGCAGTTCGCGGGCCTCTGGGCAGAGAGCAGCGACCTACGCGGTGTGTTCGCCAACCCGGAGATCGCGTTGAGCGCGCGCAAGGCTGTGCTGACTGATCTCTGCCAGCGCGCGGGCCTGTCCGGGCTCAGCCGAAACAGCATCCTTTATCTGGCCGATCGCAACCGTTTGTTCGCGCTCCCGGACATCGCGCGCGCGTACCTCGAGCTGGCCGAGCACGCCTCCGGCACCGTACGCGCGGAGGTCACGAGCGCGGCGCCGCTCTCGGACGCCTACTACGCGCAGCTGCAGAAGACGCTCGAGCAGGTCACCGGACACAAGGTCACCATCGAGCGCAAGACCGATCCGTCCCTCATCGCCGGCGTCGTCACGCGCGTGGGCGATCGGGTGTTCGACGGCAGTATTCGCACGCGGCTCGCCGATCTGAGGGAGTCGCTCCAAGGCACCTGACGTGTCTGCAACCCGTTTTTCGGATTTCTCCGCAATGAACCGTTCTGAGGTAGCCCATGCAGCTGCGCGCTGAAGAGATCTCGCAGATCATCAAGAAGCAGATCGCCTCTTACGAGAAGGCGGTCGAGGTGATGGAGACCGGGACCGTGCTTTCGGTCGGCGACGGCATCGCGCGCCTTTACGGCCTGTCGGGCGCGATGGCCAGCGAGCTGGTCGAGTTCCCGGGCGATCTGATGGGCATGGTGCTGAACCTCGAAGAGGACAACGTCGGCGTGGCCATCTTCGGCAACGACACGGCGATCCGCGAGGGCGACACGGTCAAGCGCACCGGCCGCATCATCGACGTGCCGGTCGGACCGGCGCTGGTCGGTCGCGTCGTCAATGCGCTCGGACAGCCCGTGGACGGCAAGGGGCCCGTCGATTCCCAGTTCCGGCGGCGTGTGGAGATCAAGGCGCCCGGCATCATGGCGCGCCAGACCGTGAACGAGCCAATGCAGACCGGCCTCAAAGCCATCGACGCGATGATCCCGATCGGCCGCGGCCAGCGCGAGCTCATCATCGGCGACCGTCAGACCGGCAAGACCGCGGTCGCGATCGACGCGATCATCAACCAGCGCGGCCAGAAGATGTTCTGCATCTACGTCGCGATCGGCCAGAAGCAGTCGACCGTCGCGCAGGTGGTGGCGAAACTGACCGAAGCCGGCGCCATGGAGTACACGACGGTGGTCGTAGCCGGCGCCTCGGAGTCCGCGCCGCTCCAGTTCATCGCGCCCTACACCGGCGTCACGATGGGCGAGTACTTCCGCGACAACGGCCAGCACGCCCTGATCATCTACGACGATCTCAGCAAGCAGGCGGTCGCGTATCGCCAGCTGTCGCTCTTGCTGCGCCGGCCGCCGGGCCGCGAGGCGTACCCGGGCGATATCTTCTACATCCACAGCCGCCTGCTCGAGCGCGCCGCCAAGATGGCCGACGAATGGGTGATCGTGCGCAAGGGCGAAGAGCCGCAGCGCAAGCGCGCGACGCGCATCTGGCTCGGTCCGGACAAGCACGAAGCCGAAGAGGAACTGAAGAAGACGGGCAGCGAGTACGAGCTGAAGAAGCTCCCAGACTCCGGCGGTTCGCTGACCGCGTTGCCCATCATCGAGACGCAGGCAGGCGACGTGTCGGCGTACATCCCGACCAACGTCATCTCGATCACCGACGGTCAGATCTTCTTGGAGGCAGACCTCTTCTACTCGGGCGTGCGCCCCGCGATCAACGTCGGTATTTCGGTCTCGCGCGTGGGTGGCAACGCGCAGATCAAGGCGATGAAGCAGGTGGCAGGTACGCTGCGCCTCGACCTCGCGCAGTTCCGCGAGATGCAGGCGTTCGCGCAGTTCGCTTCGGATCTCGACGCGGCGACGCAGAAGCAGCTCGCGCGCGGCCAGCGTCTGACGGAAGTGCTCAAGCAGGGCCAGTTCCAGCCCGTGCCCGTGGAAGAGCAGGTGCTCGTGATCTGGGCGGCGAACGAGGGCTACCTCGATGACGTCGACATCAAGGACGTGAAGCGTTTCGAGGGCGAGCTCGTCGCGTTCACCAAGAGCCAGCACGCCGACGCGCTGGACAAGATCCGCACGGTCAAGGACATCAAGAACGACGCCGTGCGCAATGCGGTGAAGCAGGCGGTCGAAGCCTTCAAGCGCACGTTCCAATCGTCCAAGTGACGCGCTGACGGGAGCCCCCCATGGCCGGCCTCAAAGCCATCAAGCGCCGCATCAGCGGCGCCAAAAATACGCGCAAGATCACGCGCGCCATGAAGATGATCTCCGCCGCGCGCCTGCGCCGTGCGCAACAGCGCATCACCGA
>CAZYWR010000894.1:0-4236 GCA_964651185.1 uncultured Polyangiales bacterium | reverse complement strand
ACCAGTGCGCAGGTTCGGGCTCGAGCTTTTGCGCCGTGGTCTTGCCAAAGTCAGGCGGTAAGTCTGCGGGCAGCGTGATGCGCGTGGTCGAAAGCGTTAGATCTGCGGGCGGCACACCCGGCGCGTTGGCGGCGTCGATCGCCTCGCGCCATGCCGCCACGTTCACCTTTTCGAGCTGGATCGCTTGCACCGGGCAAGCCTCCACGCACGCGGGCAGGTCGCCGCCGCCCACGCGGTCCACGCACAGGTGGCACTTCGTCACGATGCGGCGCGCGGGGTTGTACTGCGGCACGCCGTACGGGCAGTTCCAAGTGCAGTACTGGCAGCCGATGCACGAGTCAGCGTGGTGCTTGACGATGCCGTTGTCGAGCTTTTCGTAGGCGCCCGTCGGGCAGCCCGCCAGGCACGATGGCTCGAGGCAGTGATTGCAGGCCATGGATAGATGGAGGCGCCGCACGTGCGGAAAGCTGCCGCCTTCGATCTCGCCCACGCGCCGCCAGGTCACCTCCGCGCTGTTTCCGTTCTGCTCATTGCACGCGACCTCGCAGCAGCGGCAGCCGATGCAGCGGGTCATGTCGAAGTGGAAGCGGTACTGCTCACCTTCGCCCAAGGCCGGCAGCTCCAGGCGCGCGAGCGAGGTGTCGTGCTCGCCGCTCTCGAGCGTCTTCAGGCGCTCCATCACGGGCCGCGTCGGCTGCGTTTCGGCGGGGGCCGATGCAAGAGCCATTGCGTCTGCTGTCAGCGCCTCCGCGCGCGAGAGAAACGTATCGAGCGTAATCGAGCGAGCCACGTGCGCCGCCTCTGCAAGAGCATTGCCAAGCAGCTCTTTTCGTCGTGGTTCGCGGCCGCGAGCGCGCGGGAGGGAGAGAAGCCTGCGATGCGACCCGCGAACGCGTTAGCGCTCTTAGCCCGAAGCCGTCGGCCGGCCCTCTACGGCGCTCCGCGCGTCGACAAAAATGTCGGAGCTTCCGACAAACATGTTGTCTGTAGACGGCGACTCGCTCGCTGCGTGTTCGATTCCTGCGGATCTGACGCTGTGTCGGCGAGGCATGCGAATTGCTCCGATCGTAGGCGCAAACATCGCTGCTTACGCGCGTTTTCGAGCCGAGACACAGGCGAAACGCACAGGAAACTGATTCATGCGCACCTCAGACAAAGGCAAACAGACACGCGTCGTCGTGGTGGGAAACGGCCTGGTGGGGCACCGCTTCGTCGAAGAGCTCCGCGAGCGCGATCCCGAGCGCAAGTTCTCGCTCGTCGTCATCGGAGAAGAACCGCGCTTCGCTTACGACCGCGTGCACCTGAGCTCCTACTTCGATGGCACGTCGGCGGCGGAGCTGCAGGTCGCCTCGCGTGAGCGCTACCTCGAGCTCCAGATCGACACACGCCTCGGCGATCGCGCCGAGCGCATCGATCGCGCCGAGCAGCTGGTGTTCACGAGCGCGGGCTTTCGCATCCCCTACGACATGTTGGTGCTCGCAGCCGGCTCGCGGCCGTTCGTGCCGCCGATCGCCAACAACGAGGCGCGCGGCTGCTTCGTCTACCGCACGATCGACGACCTGTTCGCGATCGAGGTGTACGCGAAGCGCTCGGAGAAGGGCGTCGTCCTAGGCGGCGGCCTGCTCGGACTGGAGGCGGCGCGCGCGCTCAAGGAGCTCGGCCTGGAAACGACCGTGGTCGAGTTCGCGCCGCGTCTCATGCCGATGCAGCTCGATGCGGTCGGCGGGCGGCTCTTGCGCTCGCGCATCGAAGCGCTCGGCGTCACGGTGCGTACCGACGCAAACACGACCGGGGTGCTGGTGGACGAGCAACACCGGGCGCGCGGGCTCGCGTTCGCAGACGGGAGCCAGCTCGAGACCGATCTGGTGCTCTTCTCGGCGGGCATCCGCCCGCGCGACGAGCTCGCGCGCGACGCGGGGCTCGCGATCGGCCCGCGCGGCGGCATCGTGATCGACGATCACTGCCGCACCAACGATCCGAGCATCTACGCGATCGGCGAGTGCGCGCTCTGGAACAACAAGATCTTCGGTCTGGTCGGCCCGGGCTACACGATGGCCCGTACGGCCGCCGCGCAGATCGCCGGCGAGGCGTCGACGTTCCAGGGCGCCGACATGTCGACCAAGCTCAAGCTGATGGGCGTCGACGTGGCGAGCTTCGGCGACGCGTTCTCGAGCGGGGAGGGCGCGCGCGCGCTCAGCATCGTCGACGAGGTACGCGACATCTACAAGCGCGTCGTCGTCAGCGCCGACGGACAGCGCCTGCTCGGCGGCATGCTGGTGGGCGACGCCAGCGACTACGACTACCTCGCTGCGCTCGCGCGCGACGGCGGCGCGCTGCCTGAGCAGCTCGATGCCTTGCTCGTGCCGCCGAGCGAGGGCGGAGCGCGACCGCAGCTCGCGCTGGGCGATGGCGCCATCCTCTGCTCTTGCAACAACGTGACGAAGGCGGCGGTTTGCAGCGCCATCCGCGACGGAGCGACCGAGCTGTCGGCCCTCAAGAAGTGCACGAGAGTAGCGACCGGCTGCGGCGGCTGCGCGCAGCTCGTCACGAGCGTGCTCAAGGCCGAGCTCGTGGCCATGGGTCAGACCGTGTCGAACGCCCTGTGCGAGCACTTCAACCACACGCGCCAGGAGCTCTATCACTTGGTGCGCGTCGGGGGCATCAAGACCTTCAACGAGCTGATCATGAAGCACGGCCAGGGGCTCGGCTGCGAGATCTGCAAGCCCGCGGTGGCCTCGATCCTCGCCTCCACCTGGAACGAGCACATCCTCGAGCCGCGCCACGCGCACCTGCAAGACTCGAACGACTTCTACCTCGCGAACATCCAGAAAGACGGCACCTATTCGGTCGTGCCGCGCGTGCCGGGCGGCGAGATCACGCCGGAGGGCCTGATCGCCATCGGTCAGGTGGCCAAGCGCTACGGCCTCTACACGAAGATCACAGGCGGCCAGCGCATCGACCTGTTCGGCGCGCGCGTCGAACAGCTGCCGGCGATCTGGAGCGAGCTGATCGCGGCGGGCTTCGAGTCCGGCCACGCGTACGGGAAGGCGCTGCGCACGGTCAAGTCTTGCGTGGGGAGCACCTGGTGCCGCTATGGCGTGCAAGACTCGGTCGGACTGGCGGTGCGGCTCGAGCTGCGCTATCGAGGGCTGCGCTCGCCGCACAAGCTCAAGTCCGCCGTGTCGGGCTGCACGCGCGAGTGCGCCGAGGCGCAGGGCAAAGACTTCGGCGTGATCGCCACCGAAAAGGGCTACAACCTATACGTATGCGGCAACGGCGGGATGAAGCCGCAGCACGCGCAGCTCTTGGCTGCCGACCTCGACGAGCCCGCGCTGGTGCGCATGATCGATCGCTTTCTCATGTTCTACATTCGCACGGCCGATCGCTTGCAGCGCACGGCGCCTTGGCTCGACCAGCTCGAGGGCGGGATGGATTATCTGAAGAAGGTCATCGTCGAGGACAGCCTGGGCATCGGCGCAGAGCTCGAGGCGGAGATGCAAAAGTTGGTGGACAGCTATCGCTGCGAATGGAAGGTAGCCGTGGAAGATCCCGAGAAGCGGCGGCGCTTCCGCCACTTCGTCAACAGCGATGCCCCCGACGATAACGTCGTGTTCGTGCACGAGCGCGGCCAAATCCGACCCGCCCGCCAAGAGGAGCGGCGACATCTGAGGGTCGTGCCATGATGCGAGTTGCCGAGATGGATCGAGCCGAAGAGGAGCAAGGGCTGTGGACGCGCGTGTGTCCGCTGGCCGAAATCGTGCCGAACACCGGCGTGTGCTGCCTGGCCGGTAGCCGGCAGGTCGCCGTCTTTCGTCTCGAAGACGGCCGCGTGTTCGCGATCGGCAACTACGACCCGTTCAGCAAAGCCAACGTGCTCTCGCGCGGCATCGTCGGCGATCGCAACGGTCGCGCCAAAGTTGCTTCGCCGATCTACAAGCAGTCGTTCTGCTTGGCGACCGGCGAGTGCCTCGACGATCCGAGTGTAAGCGTGCTTGCGTACGAGGTGCGGGTGCGCGACGAAATTGTCGAAGTGAAGGAACCTATTACTCGTCCGTTACGCACTGGAAATAGCAGCCTGCTATCCGAACTGCAGCGCGTTTGAGAGCTTCCCCAAGCGCGCGCAGTGTATGGACGAACCCGATTTCTCCTTCAGCTCGTCGCCGCCGCGTCGGGAGATCGAGCTCTTGTACCGAATCACGCAGGAGCTCCTCTCCTCGGATCGGCACCTCGGTCCCA
>CAZYWR010000893.1:0-8555 GCA_964651185.1 uncultured Polyangiales bacterium | reverse complement strand
CACCGGCGACACGCCCGCCGAGGAGCGCGCGCGCTTTCTGCGAAGGCCGAGCGATATCCTGATCACCACGCCTGAGTCGCTCTTCCTCATGCTCACGTCGCAGGCGCGCGCGCTGCTCGCCTCGGTCGAGACCGTGATCGTCGACGAGATCCACGCCATGGCGGCGACCAAGCGCGGGGCGCATTTGGCGCTCTCGCTCGAGCGGCTCGAGACGCAGCGCAGCGCAGCGAAGCCGCTGCAGCGCATCGGACTGTCGGCGACGCAACGGCCGCTCGAGGAGGTCGCGCGCTTGCTCGGCGGCTTTCACGAGCGCGCGCAAGGGAGCGGCGCCAGTGCGGGTGCACCGCGGGAGGTCGTGATCGCGGACGCGCGCGCGGAGCGGCCGATCGAGCTCACCATCGAGGTGCCGGTCGAGGACATGGGCGCGCTGCGCGCCGCCGCCGAGCCGCGCGATTACAAGAGCGAAGCCGGCGGCGCAACGCGCGGCGACAACGCCGAGGAGGCGCCGCGCTCGATTTGGACCTCGATCTATCCCCGGCTCGTGGAGCTGGTGCGAGCGCACCGTTCGACCATGGTGTTCGTCAACAACCGCCGTCTGGCTGAACGATTGGCGGCGGCGATCAACGAGACGGCCGGGGAGCCCATCGCGCGCGCGCACCACGGCTCGGTGGCGCGCGAGGAGCGCGCGCAGATCGAAGATGCGCTCAAGAGTGGCGCGCTCCCGTGCATCGTCGCCACCAGCTCGCTCGAGCTCGGCCTCGATCTCGGGGCGGTCGAGCTGGTGGTGCAGATCGAGGCGCCGCCATCGGTCGCCTCGGGCATCCAGCGCATCGGCCGAGCGAACCATCGCGTGGACGGGAACCCGAAGGGCTGGTTCTTCCCCAAGCACCGCGGCGATCTGGTCGCCTCCGCCGAGGCCGTGCGCCGCATGTTGGCCGGCGAGATCGAGCCCACGCACTACCCGCGCAACCCCCTCGACGTGCTCGCCCAGCAGATCGTGGCGATCGTCGCGAGCGAAGAGAGCGTCGACGTCGATGCGCTCTACCGGCGCGTGCAATGCGCGGCGCCCTTCGCGGAGCTCACGCGCGGCGCGTTCGACAGCGTGCTCGACATGCTCTCGGGTCGCTATCCCTCCGATGAATTCGCGGAGCTGCGCCCGCGTATCACTTGGCACCGCGAAGAGCGCGTGCTCGAGCCGCGCAAGGGCGCGCAGCGCTTGGCCATCGCCAACGCCGGCGTGATCCCCGATCGCGGCCTGTACGGCGTGTTCTTGGCCGGCGGCGACGAAAAGACCAGCCGGCGCGTGGGGGAGCTCGACGAAGAGATGGTGTTCGAGGCGCGCGAGGGCGAGGTGTTCGTGCTCGGCGCTTCGAGCTGGCGCATCCAGGAGATCACGCGCGACCGCGTGCTCGTCACGCCCGCACCCGGCGAACCCGGGAAACTTCCGTTCTGGCGTGGGGACGGCCTCGGCCGCAGCGTGGAGCTCGGGCGCGGAATCGGAGCGCTCTTGCGCCGGCTCGAGCGCGCGAGTGACAAGGATGCGCTCGCGCTGCTCGCCCGCGAGCACCAGCTCGAGGCGCGCGCGGCGCAGAATCTCTTGCGCTACGTGCGCGAGCAAGAAGAGGCGCCAAACCTGCTGCCGACCGACAAGCGCATCGTGATCGAGCGCTTCGTCGACGAGGTGGGCGACCTGCGCGTCTGCGTGCTCTCGCCGTTCGGCAAGCGCGTGCACGCCCCGTTGGCCATGTGCATGGGCGAGAAGAGCAAACGCGAGCTCGGCGTCGTGACCGAGGCGGTATGGGCTGACGATGGGATCGTGCTGCGCTTTCCAGAGAGCGACGAGCCGCCCGCCATCGAAGCGCTCGTGCCCGGCCCGGATGAAGTGGAGGAGCTCCTGCTCAGCACCTTGGGCGAGAGCGCGCTCTTCGCCACGCACTTCCGCGAGTGCGCGGGGCGCGCGCTGCTCTTGCCGCGCCGCCAGCCTGGCAAGCGCGCCCCGCTCTGGGCGCAGCGCAAGCGCGCGGCGGACTTGCTGGGGGTGGCTTCTCGCTTCGGCTCCTTTCCGATCGTGCTCGAGACCTATCGCGAATGCTTGCAAGACGTGTTCGACGTGCCTGCGCTGATCGAGCTGATGGGCGAAGTACAAAAGCAAAAGCTCAAGCTCGCGAGCGTGGAGAGCGAGCGACCCTCTCCGTTTTCCGCGAACTTGCTGTTCAGCTACGTCGGCAACTTCATCTACGACAGCGACGCCCCCTTGGCGGAGCGGCGCGCGCAAGCCCTCACGATCGATCACACGCAGCTGCGGGAGCTACTCGGCCAAGCGGAGCTGCGCGATCTGCTCGATCCCGAGGCCTTGCACGAGGTGGCGCAGCACATCGCGCGCCTGAATTTCCCGCCGCGCCATCCGGACGAGCTCCACGATCTGCTGCTCTTCATCGGCGATCTCGCGGAGCGCGAGCTCGCGCTGCGCCTCGGCGGAGCGCGAGACGCGCTGCTCGAACCGTTGCTCGCGGCGCGCCGCGCCTTGCGCGTGCAAATCGCGGGAGAGCCGCGGGTGATCGCCGCCGAAGATGCGGGCCGCTACCGCGACGCGCTCGGCGTGATGCCGCCTCCGGGCGTGGCTTCCGCATTCCTGGAGCGTACGCAAGCCCCTCTGACTGATCTGATCTCTCGCTACGCCCGCACGCACGTGCCGTTCACGCCCGAGGAGTGCGCCGCCCGTTACGGACTGCGCGCGGCGCAGGTACGCACGGTGCTCGACGAGTTGGTCGTGCGCGGGCGCGTGGTGCGCGGCGAGCTCCATCCAGACAAGGCCGGCGTCACCTACTGCGAGAGCGACGTGCTGCGCGCGATCAAGCGCCGTTCACTGGCGGCGCTGCGCAAGCAGGTCGAAGCGGTCGACCAGCTCAGCTACGCGCGCTTTCTCGTGCGCTGGCACGGGATCGGCCGCAGCGCGCGCGGCGAGGCCGCGCTGCGCCAAGCGCTCGAGCGGCTCGAGGGCGCCAAGCTCCCCGTCAACGCACTCACGCGCGACATCTTGCCGGCGCGCGTGAAGGGCTTCGAGCCCGGCGACTTGGATCTCCTGCTCGCGAGCGGCGAGCTGGTCTGGCGCGGCATCGAGCCGCAGCTCGGCGGCGGCCGCATCGCACTCTACTTTCGCGATCGCTTCGAGCTGCTCGCGCAGCCGCCAGTCCCCGCGACGGGCGCGCTCTGCGAAAAAATCCGCGCCGTGCTGGCGCAGCGCGGCGCCGTGTTCTTTTTCGAGCTCACCAAGCTGGTCGAGGCCTTTCCGCCCGACGTGCTCGAGGCCTTGTGGCAGTTGGTGTGGGCTGGCGAAGTCACGAACGACACCCTCGCGCCGTTGCGTTCGCGGGCCCAAGGCGGCGAGCCCGACCGCAAGCGCGGCGTGCGCACGAGCCGAATCTTACCAGGGAGCGAGGGTCGCTGGACCTTACTTCAGTATGGAAACGCAAGTCCGACCGAGAGAAAGACGTCCCAAGTCGGAAGTCTGTTGGCCCGTCACGGCGTGCTCGTGCGCGAGGCCTTACGCGCCGAAGACATTCAGGGCGGCTTCTCGGCCGTGTACGAAGTGCTACGCGCGATGGAAGACGCCGGGAAGGTGCGCCGTGGCTACTTCGTCGAGGGGTTGGGTGCGACGCAATTCGCCCACGGCGGCGCCGAGGAGCTCCTGCGCGCCGAACGCGAGCCTTCCGGTGGAGAGCTCGCGAGGCTCTTGGCAGCCACCGATCCGGCTTCGCCCTGGGGCGCGGCACTCGCCTGGCCCGAGCGCGAAGGAGCGCGCCCGATGCGCGCCGACGGAGCCAACGTCGTGCTCGCACCCGACGGCCGTCTGCTCGCGTGGCTCGGCCGCAAAGAACGTACCGTGCTCACCTTCTTCGCGCAGGGCGCGCACGAAGCGGAGCGCGACGCGACCCTCACCGCCGAAGCGCTGGCGCGCAGCTTGGCCCAGCGCGAACGCATCGCCTATCTGATCGCGGCAGTCGACGCCGAAGACGTGGCGCGATCTGCGCTCGGTAAGGCGCTGCTCGCGGTCGGCTTTCAGCCGACGTCTCGCGGGTACCTGAAGCGAGCCCCCAAACAGCGCGACGAACCCGAGCTGGTCGACGAAGACGAGCTCGCCTGAGCATTCGCCGGTCGCCGGGGCCTACTCGGCGAACCGCCGGAGCGAGCTGCGTGTCAGGATCAGACTTGCGCCCGTCTACCCCTGGGGCTCTTACGGCGCGCGTAGCGCGCGTGTCTTCGACTCGCGCGCTCGCGAACGCATAGGACGCCTTGCGGGGTGATTCGCGGTCCTCGGTGCTGGGGGCAGCGTGATATCGGGTTGCTCGCGCTGCGCCGGCGTATGAAGGATCGGTCATGTCGTCGCATCGGGTCGAGCCATGACCATTCAGCTCGTGTGGGAAGACTACGTGTTCGTCGATGGCCTCAGCTATCGGCGGCAAAGTAACCATCTGTTGCTCTTTCGCGATTGCGAGCCGCTCCCAGTCTGTCGCGCGAACGGCGTGCTGGCGCAGCTCGCGCAGCGAGATCCCGGAATGCTCGAGCGGCTGAGGGGCGCGTTCGACCTGCCGCGCTGCGAAGAAAGCAGCTTCCCTCTCGTGGGGCAGCTCGGCGAAGCGCTCGGTCCGCCAGCGCTCGATCTGTTCGGCGCGCCGAGCCGGTTCGCGCGCATGGTCGTGCTCGAACGCAAGCGCCCGCCGCCAGTCCGTCCGCAGCCGGAGGTGCAGCCCGCGCTCGAACCGCGCAGTCTGGCCGAGATCGCGGCATCTGTCTGTTTGATGTTGCTCGATGAGTGGGGCAATCCAGTCGCGAACGCCGGCTACGAGTTGATCGCGCCAGACGGCGCGCAGCGTTCGGGCTCCTTCGCCACGAGCGGCGAGGCGCGCCAAGACGGCATCAAGCCGGGTTCGTATGAGCTGCGGCCGTCTGAGCTCCGTGACGACGAGGTACGGATACGCGCTGCGCCGCCGGATGGTTGGCTGCGCAATCAAGTGAGCGTCCGCGTGCGCGAAGCGAGCGGAGATCCCCTGAGCCAGCTGCATTTCGAGGTCGCGTTCGACGACGGATCGTCACGGACGGGGACCCTCGACGCCATCGGCCAGGGTCGCCTGGAAGGGACGCCGTCGTGTCCACTGCGCGTGTCGTTCCCGGAGTTCGACGTAGAAGACTGGAGCTAACTTTTCGGAAGTGGCGCTTCGCGCCGCGCTTGGCGCGTCCTGACAACACGCGCTCGCGACTTCGCGATGACGCGTCGCGTTGTACGCCGACAGATATGTCATGGGGGGTACTCGCGCCGAGGCAAAATGGATTCAGTGCGGCAGCTGATGACGCACAGCGCTGCGTCGCGTTGCGCCGAAATAAGGTAGCAATCTGGGATCTGAGCATTCTCGCCGGTCCGGCATGTCATGTGCATGCCGCTGCCCGTGGTGGAGGTCACCACATGGCGCGAGGAGCTCCGATGAATCGTACACGAACTTGGATAGGCGTGTCCTTGCTGTCCACTCTTCTGGGCGTGGCGGGCGCGAACAGCGCGCGCGCTGAGCTGGAAGAGTGTGGAGGCGTATTCCTCCAGAAAGACTCGCACTGCGAGTATCGGAAGACAGAGCAGTGCATGACCGAGTGTAAGACGGAAACGGTAGAGACGGCGTGCGTGGCCAAGCTCTACACCGTCTGCCAGAACCAGTGTACGAACAGCGCCAGCACCAGCTGTGAGTCAGGCTGTAGCTCGGGATGTACGACGCAGTGTCAAACGCAGGCAGTGACGCCGGAGCCGCAGGATTGCGAAGAGCTGTGCGTCGCGGACTGCCAGAAGACTTGTGAGAACGGCGGACAGGGCCCGCGCGGCGGGTGCTGCGTCCACACCTGCAACGCCAAATGCGAAGACAAGTGCAGAGATATGCCGGCCCCCGCGACCATGCCCGCGGAGTGCACGATGACGTGCTCCGACGCCTGCTCGGGTTCGTGTACTGCGCAGGCCAACGTCGAGTGCCAGACGAACTGTCAGACCGTGTCTTATCCGCAGTGCGAGACGGAGACGATCCAGACCTGCCAGACGAAGTGCATGGACGATGGCGGCGCCATCTTCTGCGATGGGCAGTTCATCGACGCGACCAACGCGCGAAGCTGCGGAGACGAGCTGCAGGCCAAGCTCAACATCCATATCGACTTCGACGCCGTCGCGACCACGGTCGCGAACACGGCGACAGATGTCGCCAACGACACCGCCGACACTGCTTCGGACGTCGCCACCAAGACCAAGAAGAAGAGCAAAGAGGTATGCGCGGTGGGCAACGTAGGGGAGCAGAGCGGGGGCAGCCCGGGAGCCGCGGCGCTCGGCTTGTGCGCGGTCACACTAACCGCGTTCCGCCTGCGTCGTCGACGTGCCGCGGACGCGCGCTAAACGTGGCCTGACGCGAGGCGGAGCTCGGCACGCACTCCCCGCGTCCGTCGCGTCATCGTCATCCGCGTGAGGCCCCCGCGCTGTCCGAGCGCTTTTCTGATCTCGATGAGCGGAGCGGCCTTAGTGCCGCGTGGCTTCAGGCAAAGCGGTCGCGAGCACGCGAGCTCACGACCGCTTTGCTGCAGTGCATCGGCAATAGCTGCACTCGCGAGCTGTGCATGACCGAGAGCGTCCAGGAGTAATTTTGGGCTCTCGCGGAAAAGCCGGCCGAAACGCATGACTGTACGTTTGCAGCATTGACCGGTTTGCCCCTCCGCCGTGCGGTAAGACGGCCATGTTGCCGCCCTTGCGTACGTTGCTGCATGTAGGTAACTTGGCGCCCTTGGGTGCAGCGGACCAAACGACTGGCGATTGGCCGCTTCGATTCGCTCCCGCTTCAATTACTTCGTACTTCGCCGCGTGAGGTTTACGGTGAATTCACATCGGTTCATTAGCTTGTGCGTCCTCGTGACGTCCTTAGGCTGCATGACGCTCGCGGCTTGTGGCAGCGACAGCGGCTCCAACAGCAAAACTACCGGCAACGCGAAGGGCGACGACAGCTCTGACGACGACAGCAGCGACGACGACGACGACAGTTCGTCTTCATCGCGCGACGCCGGTAAGGATGCCGGCAAAGACGCTGGCACAAAGAAAGACTCGGGCACCAGCTCGACCAGCACCGGCACGGACGCCGGCAAGAAAGACTCAGGCACCAGCTCGACCTCGACCGACGAAGACGCAGGTCACGCGGACGCCGGCGGCAGCTCCAACACGAGCGGAGACGGCGGCTCGAGCGGTGATAAGGACAGCGGCGGCGGCAGCACCAGCGGCCCCGAGCCTGAAGCCGCCGCGGGCTGCGACGGCGCGAAGCTTTACAAAGTTGACGAGACGAATCCAGAAACCATGGGTCCCTGGCCTGTCGGCGTGAAGACGCTGATGCTGAAGGTTCCAGACGGTACGCTCGTTACGGAAGTCTGGTATCCCGCGAAGCGCGGAAGCGAGAGCGGAAAGACCAAGGAGGCGTACGACCTTCGAGACTGGCTGCCGATGGGCGCCGGTATGGTTCCGGATTCGCAGAACAAGCTCGCTCAATGCGAATGCTATCGCGATCTTCCCATTGACTCGGACCACGGGCCGTATCCGGTCGTGCTGTTCATACACGGTCTAGGCTCCTTCCGAGTAGCCTCGCTGAGCGCGATGCAGCTCTGGGCTAGCCGCGGCTTCATTGTCATTGCGGCGGATCACCCGGGGAGCATGCTGACGGATTACCTAGGTACTCTTGGAATCGGCTGCAGCAGCAATCCAACGGCTGGGGGCGGCATGGACACCCAGGCTGCGGGTGAGCTCGCGGATCTCAACAACAAGAGCAGTGGCTTCGACTTCCTGGGCGATTCGGCCGATCTCACGCGTCTGGCTCTCGCGGGTCACAGCATGGGCGGTGGCACCGTCGCGGGAATGGGAGACACGCCCAACCTTAAGGTCGCCATGTTGCTCGCGCCGCTCGGGTATGGGACCCAACTGACTCAGCCGATCGATTCTATGCTGTATGTGACGGGGATCGACGATAGTGTCGTGGGCTATAGCACCGGCGCATTCGACGGCTCCCAAGCGAAGATCAAGCGTTCCATTGGGATCACTGGCGCCGGTCATATCGACGTGACCGATCTGTGCAAGGAGAAGAACGACCAAGGCGAGACCGCGATCCAAGTGGCAAGTGACAACATGATATGCGTCACTGGCGCTGCCGCGCTCGAGGTCCTCGCGCAATGCGGAACCGACCCGGAGGCGACCGACGAGGCGCCCGACATCGTCAACTACTCTACCACGGCGACCCTCGAAGAGACGCTTCACTGCCAGAACCGCGACGCCGCGTTCAACGCGATGCAGAGCAAGTTCCCGAAGATCGGGGAGTACAAACACCAGCCCTGATCAAGTCCGCAGCTGCACTGAGGTCCAAGAGCACTCCTTTGGGGTGCAGAGGACGGGAGTTTGCGGCGGCCCGCGCGAGGCGCGACCCTGAACGTCTGCGGTTCTCTAGGTTCAGGCAACGTCGCACCCATCGAGCTGCTGTGATCGCAGCGTACTGACCTACAAG
>CAZYWR010000892.1:0-3687 GCA_964651185.1 uncultured Polyangiales bacterium | reverse complement strand
AGGTTGGCAAAGACGAGGAAGACGTCTGCCAAGGGTGCGTTGGTCACGAACGTCTTCGCGCCGTCGAGCACGTAGCCTGCGCCGTGGCGCGTCGCGCGCGTGCGCATCGCGAGTGCGTCCGAGCCCGCGCTCGGTTCGGAGACCGCATTGGCGCCGATACGCGCGCCGCTGGCCAGGGCGGGCAAGTAGCGTCGCTTTTGCTGGTCGCTGCCGATGTCGACGATCGGCATCACCACCGCGAGCAGGTGCGCGCCGAGCGAGAAGCTCAGGCCGTTGTCGCTGCTGCCCTGTCCCAGGCTCTCCAGCAGTCCGACCAGCGTGATCGCGCTCTCCCCAAGCCCCCCATACTCCTCGGGAACGGTGACGCCCAGCAGACCGAGCTCCCCGCAGCGCCGCCATCCGACTGCGTTGAAGGTCTGCGTGCGATCGCGCTCGCGCACCCCGACCGAGAGCTCTTGCGCCGCGAACTCGACGACCCGCCGCCGAAGTTCGGTTTGCTCGTTGGTCCACGAGAAGTCCATCTGTTCGGGCCTGCCCGCTAGACCAGCGCGCTCATGCGCTGGTAATCCAGCTTGTCGGTGGACGTCCGCGGGAGCTGAGCGTGGAAGTGGAACTTGTCCGGCACCATGTACGTGGGCAGCCGCTCACCACAGAACGCCTTGAGTTGCAGCAGCGAGATGCGCGCTCCGTCGCGCGTGGCCAGGTGTGCGTGGAGTACGATCCCCTCGCTGCCGTTCGACGTGACGAGCGCCGCCTCGTTGACCTGCGGGTGCTCGTACAAGCGCGCTTCGATTTCACCGAGCTCCACGCGATAGCCGCGCACTTTGATCATGCGGTCGCGACGTCCCACATACACGAAGTTGCCGTCTGCCGCTTCTATGACGATGTCGCCCGTGCGGTACCAAGCGGTGCCGTCGCGCGCAGGCAGCGTCTTTTCCAGAGTCAGATCCGAGCGTCCCCAATAGCCGGCCATCACCCCCGGACCGCGCACGACGAGCTCGCCCTCCGCGCCGCGCTCGACGGGCGCGCCTTCGCTGCCGATGACCTGCGCCTGATAATGCGCGCACGGCTTTCCAATCGGGACGGGCCGGACGAAGTCGTCGAGCACCGCCGGTAGTTCGTAGAACGTGCAGACGTTGGTCTCGGTCGGGCCGTACAGGTTGAGGTAACGAGGGTGAGGAAGCTGCCCCTTCAAGCTCTTCAGCTGCGCGATGGGGAAGACTTCGCCGGCGAAGGCGACCACGCGCAGCGCCGACAAGTCGTACTCCGAAACGAACCCCAGCTGCGCGATCTGCGCCAAGATATGAGGCGCGGAGTACCAGATCGAGATGCGCTCTCGCGCGATGAGCTCGACTGCGCTCGCGGCGTGCTTGCCTACTTCGTCTGGCACCAACACCAGCGCCGCGCCGCTCGCCAAGCTGGCATAGATATCGAGAACAGACAGATCGAAGTGAAACTGCGCGTGGTTCGCGAACCGATCGTCCGGGACCGGACGCAAGATGTCGCGCGCCCAGCGCACGAATACGGCGGCGCTCTCGTGCGTGATGCTCACGCCCTTGGGCCGGCCCGTGGATCCGGACGTGTAAAGGATGTACGCCAGGTCCTCGCGTTCGGCGGGCGCCGCGGGCGGCAGCTCGTCGATCTCGCCGTCGAGCCAGCCGCGCAGGCCGGCACCCAGACCGAGCGTGTCGAGGCACCCGAGCGCGAGGCGATGGTCAAGGCCGTCGAGCGCGGTCCGATATCCGGCGGCGTAGCGCGCTTCGATCAACGTGAAGCGAACGCCACAGTCGGCGTGAATACCGGCATTACGCGCGGCGGGCGCGTTGGGATCTACGGGCACGTATACGGCCCCGATCCGAAGCGCGCCCAGCATCGCGGCCACCACGTCGACCGAGCGCCGCGCGTACAGACCCACGCGATCGCCGCGGCGTACGCCCGCACGCGTGAGCTTCTGGGCCGCCGCCGCGGTCAAAGACTCGAGCTCCGCGTACGTGGTCTGCCCGCGACCAGGCTCCACGATGGCTACGCGAGAGCCGAATGCGAGATCGGGAGCGAGCGGCATGGCTTTCTCAGCGCGAGCGCGCGAGCACTAGGTCGTCCGGCGCTCGCCCACAAGTTGCGCCATTTGGGCGATGGTGTCGAGGTAGTCCGCGTTCATCTCGTGCGCTTTGATCCTCACCCCGAACGTACTTTCCAAGAACGCGACGAGCTTCATCAGCACGAGCGAGTTGATCACGCCGCTCGAGATGAGCGCCGTGTCGTCTTTGAGCAGCGCGGGGTCTTCGCCCTCGAAGAATGTGGTCAGTAAGTAGCGCCGAATCGTATCGGTAGCGGCTTGGCTCATGGAACCCTCGTAGGCGCGAAGCTAGCGATCTACGTGATGAGGCCCCGCGTGCGGCAACGCGGGCTCCGGTGCGCCGTCCCATGCGGAACCGCGGCCGGATGGTGCCGCACCCGCCAGATGTTCATAGTAACCAAGCGGCTGGCTCGGGGCACCCGGACGACGTCGCACGCGCGCGAGCGACGACAATAGCTCGCTGCCCGACATCGTCGCCGGCGCGAAGCGGAGCAGCCCCCCGAGCGGCACGAGCAAGCCAAACGCGATCCAGGTCGATGGAACCTTCATCTTACGACCTGCCCAGCGATAAGGCGCGCAGCCAATCCGCCCACGACGGAGCGCTCCAGAACGACCAAAGCAGTGTGATCGTCGTGAAGAACACGAGCGTCTTGAGGCCCTCGTGCACGCGCTCGCCCGTGCTGGGCACGCGCTTCGGCCCGAGGCCCAAGGGCGTCCTGCGTCCGAGCTCGCGACTGGTCGACACCACCATCGCCACTGCGAGAATGGCCCAGAAGAGTGCGTCGCGCACGTCGAGCAGCGGACGACCGATCAGCCAAAAGAACTGGTACGAGTGGATCGCCCACGAAATCATCAACGAGAGAAAGACAGCGAGTTGCAGACTGCCGCGCTGGATTCGTCGCTCGAACGCGGCCGCCAGCGGCGAGAACACGAACTTTTGGTTGAAGTCCTTCCAGTACGTGTTGGTCCTTCGCCAGAAGTCGCTGAAGCTTTGCGAGAGGAGGTGCCATTGGTGCGTAGGGGGGAGTCGGTAACCGAAGAAATGGAGCAGGCCGATCGCGACATGAAAGAGACCGGACACGCGCAGATAGAGCAAGTAAAAACTCGCCAGGTAGAGGACGCCTTGCAGCGGGGACAGCGACGCAGAGGTATCAGGTACCAAGTAGTAGAGGACGAGGCGGTAGACGATGAGGTGTCCGAATCCGGTAAGCATCAAGCGCGCGCCACGGTCGAAGTCTGCACGCTCAGGGGCGAGCGTGTGCGCGCGGATGAAGCCGCGATAGTCCACGATGGGGAACAGTGGCAGCGCGAAGTTCGGAAGCAGCATGAAGTAAATCAGCTGCTGCGCGAGCGGTACGCCCTTCACGCCACGACTCGTGTCATAGAGGAAAATGAAAGCGCGAAACGCGAAGATGGACCCCGCGATGGGCCAGAACTGCGTGTCGAGTCCAATCCGCTCGGCCCACAAGGAATGGAGAGACGTCCATGCGCGTGCCGCTGCGAGCATGCCAAGGATCGCGGCCGCGATGCCTGCACGCGCCCAGGGGCTCATATGCGCGCGCGACAATCCGATGAACGCGCAGGAGAGTGAGGCGATAAGGAACATCGCC
>CAZYWR010000891.1:0-8449 GCA_964651185.1 uncultured Polyangiales bacterium | reverse complement strand
GGTGATGCAGGCCATCGCGTTCGCGTGGTGAGTGCGTCCGGTGACGATGCAGGAGCGGCTCGGTGAACACAGCGCGGTCGTCTGCATGTTGCTGTAGCGCAGGCCGCTCGCCGCCAACCGATCGAGGTTCGGCGTGCGGATGGGCGAGCCATAGCAGCCGAGGTGGCCGTAGCCCGTGTCGTCGAGGACGATGAAGAGCACGTTGGCCGCGCCGGCCCTGGCGCGGTTCATGCGCGGCCAGGCGGGCTGGGCCTCCTCGATCGTGCGTCCTATGACGCCCGAAAACGCCAGAGCAGGGTCGTACTCGTCGATAGCCATCGTCGCCTCCGTAGATGTCTTCAAGTGTGCTGGCCGGCTCGCGCGTGGAAGTGCGCCTTCACACGGCGACCCCAAGCCACGGGCGCGGCGCTGCGCGCGTCGCCCGGCCTGGGCGGCGCCGCATCTGACGCTTTTCTCGTGAGTTCTGCGCGCGGGACCCGTAAGGTCCGCACGTCACAGTCCGCGATGTTTTAATGTGCGCCCGGGCCTAGGTTTGTGATCACTTCGGAACGAGTCTGCAGACGGCGCGAATCGTGCGCATGCTGCGCGCAGAGTACAGTCGCGCTCGCCGAACGCAGCTGGGCGGCGGCGCTCATCCAGGGCGAACAGCGCGCGCCGCGGCCGGGGACGTCGGCCGGTAACTCGAGTTTACGAAGGGACGCAGCGTGTTGATCCAGATGTCGCGTGCCTCGCGCTCCCGCACGGCGCGCCGGTCGCGCTGTACGACTTCTCGCGCGCGCGACACGGCCCGCCCCGCGATCCAAGCTGCGTTCGCCAGCAAGAGCCCGCCGAGCCCGAAGTGCTTCGCGTAGAAGCGCGTACGCGCCTCGTAGTAATAGCGGGGCGCGCGCTTGCGGGCGGCCTCGACCGCGGTCACGTTCGAGCTCTTGCCCACCAAGTGTACGATGCGCGCGCGCGGCCAGTACAAGAGCCTGAAGCCGGCCTCGCGCACGCGCAGGCAGTAGTCGACGTCTTCGAAGTACATGAAGTAGCCGTCGTCGAGCAGCCCGACGACGTCGAGCACGTCGCGCCGGAACGCGATGCAGGCGAACGGCATCCACGCCGGTTCCATCGGCAGATCGCTGTAGGTCGGCACGCGCGCGTAGCGGCGGAGCAGCGCGGACACCACGCCGGTGTTGGCGCTGCGCACGAGCTCGCTGACCGGGTGGGGCAGGTCGTGGCAGCTCTCGAGCGGCTCGCCTTCGCCGTTTTCGAAGCTCGGACCGATCAGCCCGACCTCAGGCCGTTCGAGCAGCACGCGCCGCAGCTCCGCGAGCGCACCGGGCCGCACCAGCGTGTCGCTGTTCAAGAGCACGTACACTTGCGCCGGGACTGCCAGGATCGCGAGGTTGTTGCCGGCGGCAAAGCCGCCGTTGACGGGCGATCGCAGCACGCGTGCCCAAGCGCCGAACCCGCGCTGCGCGATGTGCTCGGCGATCGCGTCCGCCGAGCCGTCCCCGGACGCGTTGTCGACGACCGCGACTTGCATCCCGGGCTCGACCTCGCTCGCGATCGAATCGAGGCAGTCGGCGGTGAGCCGGGGCGTGCGGTAGTTCAAGATGATCACGGCGAGCTCCGCCAGCGGAAGCTCGGGGAGCTCGTGTCCCGGCTCGGAGCGCTCTGCTTCGCGGCTCATACGTGTACGCTCGGGTCGGCGATCTTGATCAGGAGCTTGCCGCGGTTTTGTCCGGAGAAGAGCCGATTCAAGATGGCCGGCGCGTTCTCGAGTCCGTGCTGTACGTCGACCAGATCTTGGATCTTGCCTTCGCGCAGCCAGCCCGCGATCGCGGTGGTCGCCTCGGCGGCGCGCGGCATGTAGTCGACCACCACGAAGCCCTCCATGCGCCCGCGCACGGTCAGGAGCCGCATGTAGTTGCGCGGGCCCGCCGGACCCGCCGGCTCGTTGTAGCCGGAGATCGCGCCGCACAAGACGATGCGGCCGCGCATCGCGAGGTGGGCGAGCGCCGCCTCGAGCGTGCGGCCGCCGACGTTGTCGTAAAAGACGTCGATGCCGTGCGGACAGGTCTCGCGCAGGCGCGTCATCAAGTTCTCGTTCTTGTAGTCGATGGCGGCGTCCAGCCCGAGCTCGTCGACCAGGTAGCGGCACTTGTCCTCGCCGCCGGCGATGCCGATCACGCGGCAACCGATGATCTTGGCGATCTGCGCCGCCACGGAGCCGGTCGCGCCGGCCGCGCCCGAGACCAGCACCGTCTCTCCAGCGCGCGCGCGCCCCACGTCGAGCAACCCGAAATAGGCGGTGATGCCGGTGTTGCCGAGAATGCTCATGGCGGTCTCGATCGAGACGCCTTCGGGTACGGGCATGATGGGAAACTCGCCGCCCTGGCGCGCGACCGCGTAGTCCTGCCAACCAAACAACCCCTGCAAAAGCTGACCGCGCGCGAACCGCGGATCGTGCGACGCGAGCACCTCACCCACCGCGAACGAGCGCATGACGTCGCCGACGCGCACGGCGGGAAAGTACGTGTCCCCGGCGGCCCAGCTGCGCTGCGTGGGGTCGCAGGAGAGATACAAGTTGCGCACCAAGACCTCCCCCGCGCCCGGCTCGGGCAGGGGCGATTCGACCCAGCGCAAGTCCTCTGCACTCAGCTCACCGCGCGGCCGGCGCGCCAGCAACCATTGTCGATTCGCAGGATTCACCATCGTTTCCCCCGGCGCGCTCGCCCTGGCCCGTCGTAGGGCGGCGCCGCCGCTGGGGTTTCGATCGATCTCAGCCGTTCCGAGAGCGAAAGACCACGGCGCGCGGGCGCAGCGCTCGGGCGAGCTTACCGCATGCCTGCGCCGTGCTCGCCCGCGTTTTTGCCGGCTCGCGCCCGTCCTGCTTGCAGGGCGGCGCTTCCTGGGACGGGGGCCCGTCGGCGGATCGGCTGGACGCCGTTCCGCATCGGACACGCCCACGTTTAGCTTTCGGCGCGCGCGCGTTCTCGATAGGCCGAAGCCGGCAGACCCGTCCAGCGCTGGAACGCCCGTTGGAACGCGCTCACGCTGGCGAAGCCCGTCAGCTCCGCGATGGTCGCGACCGAGTCTTCGGTGAGGCGCAGGCGCTCGCAGGCGAGCTCGCGCCGGAGCGCATCGACCAGGCCCTGAAAGCTCGTCCCGCGCTCCGACAGCCGGCGGCGCAGGGTCCGGGTGCTCATCCCGGTCGCGCGCGCCACGGCAGGCAGTCGAGCCTGCCCTTGGCGAAACGCGTCCGCGAGCGCGTCCTGCACGCGCAACAAGAGAGGGTCCGAGTTCGGGGCGGTGGGGGGCAGCGCTGCGTCGAGGTGCGCGCCAGCTTCGTCGCGAGACACCGATACACCTCTCGCCGGTGCCTACCCGCGGGCGCGCACCACGCGTCCCTGGCTCTTCGGGTCGGCAATCCTGCGCGGGACTCTAACGACGAGTGAAAACAGACTCCAGTGCCAGTTTTGGCCACCTCGAAAGGCAGCGGTCGGGCCGGTCAATCACGATAGGTTGGCGCGCGCGCAGCGGCGCGTGCGGGACCCTTACTGGGCGACGATGTTGACCAGCTTGCCGGGGACGACGACCACCTTGCGCACGGTCTTACCGGCGATCAGGGCCTTTACCTTCTCGTCGGCGAGCGCATGCCGTTCGAGCTCGGCCGCGTCGAGCGCTGCGGGTACGACGATGCGATGGCGCACCTTGCCCATGATCTGCACCGGGATCTCGACGCTCTCGTCTTTGAGCAGCGCCTCGTCGAAGCTCGGCCAAGCCATCGTCGAGACGAGGCCCTCCATGCCTAACCGATGCCACAGCTCTTCGGCCATATGCGGGGCAAACGGCGCGAGCAAACGGGCGAACCGCGCAGCTTGCCCGCGCGTGAAGCCGCCGCCCGTCGTGGCCGCGTTCACCAGCCCGATCAGCGCGGCGATCGCGGTGTTGAACGCGAGCCGCTCGATGTCCGCTCCGACCTTCGCGACCGTGCGGTGGAGCTGGCGCTCGAGGTCAGGGCTCTCGGCGGCGTCCAGCGCAAGAGCGCCCGTGTCCTCGTTCACAATCAGGCGCCAGGCCCGTTGCAGAAAGCGCTGCAGGCCGGCGATGTCGCGCGTGTTCCACGGCTTATTGGCCTCGAGCGGGCCCATGTACATTTCGTACAAGCGGAACGTGTCGGCGCCGAAGCTCGCGATCACGTCGTCGGGGTTGACGACGTTGCGCAGGCTCTTCGACATCTTGGTCACGATCTGTGCAACCGGCTGACCGGTTTTGGTTTCGACGTACGCGCCCTCGCCGCGCTCCTCGACTTCGTCGATCGGCACGAGCGTTTTGTCGGCGCGCTCGTAGGCGTAGTTGAGGATGAGCCCTTGATGGAAGAGCTTGCGCCACGGTTCGGGCGCGCTCACGTGCCCGAGGTCGTACAGGACCTGATGCCAGAAGCGCCCGTACAGAAGGTGCAGCACCGCGTGCTCAGCCCCGCCGACGTACAGGTCGACGCTGTCGCCGAGCCAGTAATGCTCTGCCTCGCGACCTGCGGGCGCATTCGGGTTCTGCGGATCGGCGTAGCGCAGGTAGTACCAGCACGAGCCGGCCCAGCCGGGCATGGTGTTCGTCTCGCGCGTGACCGGCGCGTCCGGCGGTAAGCCTTCGACGCCCGCCGCACCCGCCGTCGTGTGCGCCCAGTCGTGCGCCTTGGCCAAGAGCGGACGCGGCTCGTCGCTCTCTTCGGGCTGGTAGTCGTTCAGCTCGGGCAACACCACGGGCAGCGCGTCGGCGCGCACGGGGTGGTGCTGACCTTCCTGATCGTAGACGATCGGAAAGGGCTCGCCCCAGTAGCGCTGGCGGCTGAACAGCCAGTCGCGGAGCTTCGTATTGTGCTTCTTCTTGCCGAGGCCCTTCTGCTCGAGCCAGGCGGTGATCGCGCGCTTGGCTTCCGGCGTGGGCAGGCCGTCGAGCGAGATCTCGGCGTTGCTCGAGTCCACGCTGACGCCATCGCCGCTGAAGCAAGCCGCGTCGGCGGCTCCCTGCAGCGGGCGCACGACCTCGCGGATCGGCAGCCCGAACGCGACCGCGAACTCGTGATCGCGCTCGTCGTGCGCGGGCACGGCCATGATCGCGCCCGTGCCGTAGCCCATCAGCACGTAGTCGGCGACCCATACGGGGATGCGCTCGCCGGTGGTCGGATTCGTGGCGTAGGCGCCGGAGAAGACGCCCGTCTTACGCTTGTCCTGCTGGCGATCGAGGTCGCTGCGGTTGCGCGCGGCCCGCACGTACGCCTCGAGCGCGGCCAGATCCGTCTCCGGCTGCGGCGCGCGCAGCACCGCGTCGACCAGCGGATGTTCCGGCGCCACGACCATGTAGGTCGCGCCGAACAAGGTGTCCGGGCGGGTCGTGAACACGCGCAGGCGCGTCTGCTCGCCCACCGGAGCGAGCAGCGAAAAAGACACCTCGGCGCCCACGCTGTGGCCGATCCAGGTAGCCTGCTTCGTGCGCGTGGATTCGGGCCAGTCGAGGGCGTCGAGGCCGCGCAACAGGCGCTGGCCGTAGGCTGTAATGCGGAATAGCCACTGCTTGAGCGGCTTGCGGAACACGGGGTAGCTGCCGCGTTCGCTGCGCCCGTCGATCACCTCTTCGTTCGCGAGCGCGGTGCCGAGCTTCGGGCACCAGTTGACGGTCTGCTCCGCGAGATAGGCGAGCCGATAGCTGTCGATGATCGCGCGCTGCTCGCGCGCGGAGAGCGCGCTCCAAGCGGCGAACGTGCGCGCCTTGTCGTCGGCGCTGACCTCCGCGGCGTCCGGGTTGAACGTGACGGGTCGCGCGCCGCTCGCGAACTCGGCGATCAGCTCGGCGATCGGCCGCGCGCGCTGCCGATCGATATCGAACCAGGCCTCGTAGATCTGCAGGAAGATCCACTGCGTCCACTTGTAATACGCGGGATCGATGGTCCCGAATTCGCGGCTCCAGTCGTAAGAAAAGCCGAAGCGCTTGAGCTGCCGCCGAAAGTTCTCGATGGCCTTCTTCGTCGTGATCACCGGGTGCACGCCCGTCTGGATCGCGTACTGCTCGGCCGGCAGGCCGAAGGCGTCCCAGCCCATCGGATGCAGCACGTTGAAGCCGCGCATGCGCTTGTAGCGCGCCAGGATGTCGGTCGCGGTGTAGCCCTCGGGATGGCCGACGTGCAGCCCCGCACCGCTCGGATACGGGAACATGTCGAGGACGTAATACTTGGGCCGCTTCGGATCGAAACCGGACTCGCCCGGGTTCGGCTGACGGAAGGTCTGCTGGGCCTCCCAGGCTGCTTGCCAGCGCGTCTCGATGTGCGCCGCGAGCGCGGCATCGTAGCGGAACTTCGGAGTGTCCTCGGCCATGGAGGGCCCGAGTGTACCGCTTCAGTTGCGGCGCGGCAGCTTGATCACCTTGGCGCGCCCGGCGCCCGCGCTCGGATCGACGGGCGGCAAGGAGAGCAAGAGGTGCTCGATGTACGGGAGCGCGCGCTGTACGTTGCCGGCGGCGTGCAGCGGCGAGTAGGTCTCATCGAACACCAGCACCAGCT
This sequence comes from uncultured Polyangiales bacterium, assembly GCA_964651185.1. GTDB lineage: Bacteria > Myxococcota_A > Polyangia > Polyangiales > DASUME01 > DASUME01. The sequence goes on along the minus strand of CAZYWR010000891.1, from coordinate 1,905 downwards.
GATATTGGCTCGCGATCGAGTGCGCGAAGCATTGGATGAGCGGCCCGCGCAGCTCGCTGCGCGTCAGCTCGCGCTCGCGCGCGGCCCGCTCCCGGATCTCCACCAACGCGCGCGCTGCGCGCAGGCGCCGGCCCGCCGCCGCCAGGCCGCCCTGCTCGCTGAGCTCGCGCAAGATCACGAGCTCGTCCTGGATCAGGCGTTGCGCGGCCGCCGCGAGCCCGACCGGCGCCAGCCGCTCGTAGCTCTCGGCCGGGGTCGCCGCCAAGAGCTCGGCCCAGCTCAAGGGCGTGTCGCGCAGCAGGCGATCGGCCCGCGCCGTGAGCGCCATCGCGTCGAAATCGAGTCCCTCCTCGTGAGGCTCGGAGCTGCCCCAGAGCACGGGCGATTGCGCGTCGATGATCCACACGGTCTCCGCGCCCGTGCGCTCGGCCAACGTCGAGAGCGCCTGATCGAGCTCCCGATGCAACGCGCTGCTCACGCGCGCAGGCGGTTCGGTGGGGATCGCGAGCGTCTCACGGAAGCTCTCGAGCAGGCTGGCGAGCCGTCGCTGCGCGAGCGGCCCGTCCTCCGGCGGCTCGCGATAGACGACGACCAGGCGCCGCCCATCCTCCAGCACGGCCCACAGCAGGCGAGGATCCTCGGGCGGCTTGCCGCCGATCTCCACGCGCGCATCCTCGGCGCCGAGCTTGTGGCAGACCAAGTCGAGTAGCTTGAGCCAGGCCTGATCACGCACGCTCTGAGTGTTGACGGCCTTGTCGGCGGAGTCGAGTGTTTTCTCTCAGTCTTTCCCGTTCGGAGCGGATGGTCTCAAGCGTGCACATCGATGCCCGGATCGGCGAGGCGGCGGCGGTGACCCAGGTGACGCAATTCGATCAGCAGTATTATCGGCGCTTCTACGAGAACCCCAAGACGCGGGTCAGCGACCGTGCCGCCCTCGATCGGCTCGGCGACTTCGTGTGCAGCTACCTGCGCTACCTACCCGTGCCGGTCGCCCGCGTGCTCGACTTGGGGTGCGGGCTCGGCCTGTGGCGCCCGGTGGTGGCTCGCCACTTTCCGCGCGCGCGCTATCGCGGCGTCGAGATCAGCGAGTACCTGTGCGCGCGCTATGGTTGGGAGCACGGCTCGGTGGTCGATTACCGCAGCAAGGCGCCATTCGACTTCGTGATCTGTCAAGGCGTCCTGCCGTACCTCGACGCGCGCGCGGCCAAGCGCGCGATCGCGAACTTGGGCGGGCTCTGCCGCGGTGCGCTCTACCTCGAAGCCGTCACGCGCGACGACTGGGACGGCGGCGTGATCGACGAGAAGCGCACCGATCGCGCGATGCAGCTGCGCAGCGCCGCCTGGTATCGACGCGCGCTGGCGCCGCACTTCGTCGCCGTAGGTGGGGGAGTGTGGCTGTCGCGGCGCGCGCCCGTGCCCGTCTATGCGCTGGAGCGCACCTGAGGTGGACTTCGCCGAGCTCGACCGGGCGATCGACGCGGTCGGCGCGGAGCGCGTGACTGCCGCGCTCACGCCGTGGATCAGCGAGGCGCGCCGCGCGCGCATCGAGCGCGTGCTGGCCGGCCGGCTGGATACCCTGCACGTCGCGATCGAGCGCCCGGAAGATCCCTACAACGCCGCCGCGGTGGTGCGTTCGGCCGAGGCGCTCGGGGCGCTGCACGTGCACGTGGTCGGCGCGCCGCCGGGTGCGCTCCACGCGCGCAAGACCACGCAAGGCTCTTATCACTGGCTGCACACCTACCATCACCGAGAGCTAGGCGAGCTGCTCTCCGTGCTGCAGAGCGCCGGGGCACGCCCGTGCGGTGCGCTGATGGACGGTGAGCTCGCGCTCGAGGAGCTGCCCATCGATCGGCCGCTCTGCCTCGTGTTCGGCAACGAAGCCACCGGCCTTTCGCCCGCAGCACG